>CALJDH010000082.1 GCA_938023895.1 uncultured Aliiroseovarius sp. | reverse complement strand
GTAAAGCGTTTCGATGGCCGAGAAGTCGGAATCCGCCGTACGCATTTTCTTGCGAAGACGTTTGATGTGGCTGTCGATGGTCCGGTCATCCACATAAACCTGATCGTCATAGGCCACATCCATCAGTTGATCGCGGCTTTTTACGAAACCGGGGCGCTGTGCCAAGGCCTGAAGCAACAAAAACTCGGTGACGGTCAGGGATACGTCCTGACCCTTCCAGGTCACGGCATGGCGCAGCGGATCCATGCGCAGCTCACCCCGTTCCATCACGCGCCCGTCTTCGACGTCTCCGGCGTCGTCGCTTGCGATCACCTCTTGTCGGCGCAAGAGCGCGCGGATGCGTTCGACCAGAAGGCGCTGGCTGAAGGGCTTGGTAACATAGTCGTCGGCGCCCATGCGCAGGCCAAGTACCTCGTCAATTTCGTCGTCTTTCGAGGTCAGGAAAATCACCGGCAGGGTCGAGGTCTTTTGCCGCACGCGTTGCAGCAGATCCATCCCGTCCATCCGTGGCATCTTGATGTCAAAGACCGCAAGGTCCGGCAGGCGTTTCGCAAAAGCGTCAAGCGCGCTTTGACCGTCATTATAGGTCTCTACTTCGAACCCTTCGGCCTCAAGCGTAATAGACACTGAAGTCAGGATGTTTCTGTCGTCGTCGACCAAGGCAATTCTGGACATTGGGCTTCCTCGCACTGCTCGAGCCACGTTCATTCATGAACTCTTCTTAACATATTCTCGCGTTCTCAGTGGCGAATCAACTGAGAATTGCGATTCGGAACTGAGGCGCGCAGCTTTCTTACGTCGCCGCCCGGAATTCAACACGAATGTATCTGCCGTTTATTTCGCATACGAAACTTATTGGTTGCGCAAACACAGTGTTGCTTGCGCTAACGCGACAATGCGCGCTGTTCCATCAGAAAGCAGTCGTGCTATAGGCCGGTCACCGGCCCTCGTTCACATGAGGGTTGGCGTGCAGGTGTTTTCCCTGCGCTCTCATGTGAAACAGATACGCCGGGGACTTACAGACGGACCGGCGACAGGAGCAAATAAATGACCACTGGACGGGTAAACCCAGCACGCCGCTTGGAAGATCAAGGCATCACCGGGCTGGGCAATGTCTATTACAACCTGATGGAGCCAGCTCTGATCGAAGCCGCACTGGGCCGCGGCGAGGGCAAGCTTGGACAAGGCGGGACCTTCCTGGTCGAGACCGGCAAGCACACGGGCCGCTCTCCCAAGGATAAATTCGTCGTAAAGACTCCCAGCGTCGAGCCGCACATCTGGTGGGAAAACAACCCGCCGATGGATCCGGCCAAGTTCGACGTTCTTTACGAAGACATGCTGGAGCACATGAAGGGCAACGACTATTACGTTCAGGATCTGTATGGCGGCGCCGACCCGGCCCACCGTCTAGATGTGCGCGTGGTGTCCGAACTTGCTTGGCACAACCTGTTCATCCGTCACCTGCTGCGTCGCCCCGATCGCGACGAGCTGGACGAGTTCGAACCCGAGTTTACCATCATCAACTGCCCGACCTTCAATGCTGACGCCGAGCGTCACGGCTGTCGCTCGGAAACAGTGATCGCGCTGAACTTCGACCGCAAGCTGATCCTGATTGGCGGCACCGAATATGCGGGCGAGAACAAGAAGTCTGTCTTCTCGCTTCTGAACTACATGCTGCCCGAAAAAGGCATCATGCCGATGCACTGCTCGGCCAACCACGCCAAGGGCAACCCGGTCGACACTGCCATCTTCTTCGGCCTGTCGGGCACCGGCAAAACCACCCTGTCGGCTGATCCCGAGCGCACGCTGATCGGTGATGACGAGCACGGCTGGTCGGACACCGGCACCTTCAACTTCGAAGGTGGCTGCTACGCCAAGACCATCAACCTGTCGGCCGAAGCCGAGCCGGAAATCTACGCCACGACCCAGAAGTTCGCGACTGTGATCGAGAACATGGTCTATGACGAAGAGACCAAAGAGCTGGACTTTGAAGATGACAGCCTGACCGCCAACATGCGTTGCGCCTATCCGCTGCACTACATTGCAAACGCTTCGGACACCGCCATTGGTGGTCACCCGAAAAACATCATCATGCTGACCTGTGACGCCTTCGGTGTTCTGCCTCCGATCGCGCGTCTGACGCCGGCACAGGCGATGTACCACTTCCTGTCGGGCTTCACTTCGAAAGTGGCTGGCACCGAAAAAGGTGTAACCGAGCCCGAGCCGACCTTCTCGACCTGCTTTGGCGCGCCCTTCATGCCGCGCCGCCCGGCCGAGTATGGCGCGCTTCTGCGTGACAAGATCGCCAAGCACGGTGCAACCTGCTGGCTGGTGAACACCGGGTGGACCGGTGGTGCTTACGGCACCGGCTCGCGCATGCCGATCCGCGCCACCCGTGCCCTGTTGACCGCCGCTCTGGACGGATCGCTGGCCGAAGCCAAGTTCCGCAAGGATGAAAACTTTGGTTTTGAGGTTCCGGTCAAAGTGGAAGGCGTTGCCGATCTGCTTCTGGATCCGCGCCGCACATGGCAGGACGCAGCCGCTTATGATGCGCAGGCTGCCAAGCTGGTCAAAATGTTCTCGGACAACTTCGTTCAATACGAAGCCGACATTGATGACGACGTGAAAGCCGTCGCCATCGGCTAAGCCGAGCACCAAATTCAGGCAAACGCCCCGGTCCATCGCCGGGGCGTTTTCTTTTGGGCTGACGCACCGTGAACTTACGCGCAGTCACGCTTTACGCGAACGTAAGCTTTGCGCTTGCATGCGTGCATGTCCCAGACTGTCACCATAGATGGCCCCGCACCGCTGACCGGTACATTCTTTGAGGCCGCCACCCCGCGCGCGGTTGCGGTTCTAAACGGCGCGACGGGGGTGCCCCACCGTTTCTATCGCCATTTCGCCGCGTGGCTGGCCGAAACGCAGAACGTCTCGTGCCTGATCTATGACTACCGCGACTTCGCAACCTCGGCCCGGGGGCACGTCAAGAATGTCACCGCCACTATGTTGGATTGGGGGCTGCATGACACCCAAGCCGCGCGCGACTGGGTCTCGGCCCGTGCGGGCGGCTTGCCGATCTGGGTGATGGGGCATTCGTTGGGTGGGCTTCTTCTGGCCCGTCAATCCCGCACAGACGAGATCGCGAGGGTGATCACCGTCTGCTCAGGCCCCGTGCACACCTGCGACCACCCGTGGCCCTATCAGGCCTTGGTGCGAGCACTCTGGTTTGGGGTCGGACCGAGCTCGGTCGCGACCTTCGGCTATGTCCCTGCACAGCTATCTGGCCTCGGCACAGACATCCCCGGCCCGGTTTTCAAACAATGGAAACGCTGGTGCACAACGCCCGGTTTCTTTGCCTCCGATACCTCGGTTCCCGCCGCGCCCGAGGCGGCTCTGACCTGCCCGGTGCGCATGGTGTCTCTGTCAGATGATGCATCCGTGCCCCCAAACGCCGTGGCGCGTCTGGCTGATCTCTACCCCGGCAGCCCGACCGACCACGTGACACTTCACCCGAAAGACTTCGGCCTGCGCAAAGTGGGCCACACAGATGCCTTCCGCCGCCAAAACGCAGCCCTATGGCCCGCGCTGATCGCTTAACCCATCAGCCCGCGCCGGATCAGGTTCAGCCCCGCCACTGTCAAAACGATCAGCGTCGCCCGCTTGAAGGTTTTCTGCGGCATCCGGTCATGCAAGCGATAGCCCAATGCCATCCCAAGAAATGCCGGGATCAGCATCGCCGCGGACAAGGGCGCGGTGTAGGCGTTGAACACGCCTGATTGCATATGCGCGCCCACAAGCACCATCGCACCGAATCCATAGACGACGCCCTGCGCCAGCATCTGCTCGGTCTTTTGGGTGTTTGTCGCCGTCAGATACGCCACGAGGGGCGGCCCCCATACGCCCGAGATCCCCCCAACCAACCCCGAGATGGACGCAATGATGCTTTCATCCCGCACGCGGTTCTCTGGACGAAGGGTCGGCACCCAGCCCCGCAACTGCATCAGGCAGAACATCACGACGGGAACCCCGATCAGGATGAACAGCAATCGCTGCGGCATATACAACACCAATTGCGCGCTGAAGACCAAGGTGACAAACAGCGCCAAAAGATAAATGCGATACTTGCGCATAACCTCCCACGCGGGGCGCGCGCCCTGCCGCAATGCCTGCCGAATGTTAGTGCTGGCGGTTGGCAGTATCAACGCTGCCAAGGCGACCTCGGCGGGCAAAAAAGTCGCAAGCCCCGAGATCATGATCAGCGGCAGCCCAAATCCCACCACGCCTTTTACCAACCCTGCAAACACAGTGATTGCGACGGCAAAACAAAGCGTCGACAAGGTCAGGTCGGCCAGAATTCCCATGCGCATCCTCCACTTCATCCCACTTCTAGCGGATAAAATTTCCCACGGCACGCAAAACACCGTTGCGTTATATATGTTCGCATTCATGTTTTCTGGCGTATTTTTATTGCGCTGCACCTGCAAAAGGATTATCTCTCTGCAGACGCAAAATGAGCAGCCGAATCCCGGCCGCATGTGACAGGAGTTTCTTATGACCAGCGCCCTGATCGACAACCTTCTTGACCTGACCGGCGCGGCCCTTGCCCCGGTTGAAGCAACTTTTGACGCAGCCAAGGAAAATGTCCGCGCGCTTGTGTCGGATGGCGACCGCGTGTCGGGCGCGAAATTGGAAGAGCACCAAGCCGCCGCTCACGCATTGTCTTGGCTGGCCACCTATGCTGAAAGCCTGCGCCGGATGAACGCATGGGCCAGCCGCCTGTCCGAGAGCGGCCAGCTGAGCGAGATGGAAAAGCTGATCCTGCAGATCGCTTTCGGGGAATACCTCGCCCAGATGAAGGGCGGCATGATGATGAGCCAGAACGAAATGGCACGTCTGGCTGACATGGGCGTCGACGGCGCTGCTTTGGACACCGACGCAATCAACACCCTGATCGCCAATGGCAACAGCCAAGCCGCCCGCACCCGCCTGGTCGAGCTTATGCAAGACAACGCTGGCCACGCCACTTTCGGCGCCACCGGTCTGGACGAAGAGCTGGAAATGATCCGCGAGCAGTTCCGCCGTTACGCGGACGAGCGCGTGACCCCGAACGCCCATGAATGGCACCTGAAGGATGACTACATCCCACTGGAAATTCTGGAAGAGCTGGCCGAGATGGGCGTCTTCGGCCTGACCATCCCCGAGGAATACGGCGGGCTGGGCCTGTCGAAAGCCTCGATGGTCGTGGTTTCAGAAGAGCTGTCGCGCGGATACATCGGCGTTGGCTCGTTGGGCACCCGCTCGGAAATCGCGGCCGAACTGGTCGAGGCCGGCGGCACCGAGCAACAAAAGCAACACTGGCTGCCCAAGCTGGCCAGCGCAGAAATCCTGCCGACCGCTGTGTTCACCGAACCCAACACCGGCTCGGACCTTGGCTCGCTGCGCACCCGCGCGGTGAAGAATGCCGATGGCGACTATGAAGTGACCGGCAACAAAACCTGGATCACCCACGCTGCACGGACCCACGTGATGACGCTGCTGGCACGCACCGACCCGGACAGCACCGACCACCGCGGTCTGTCGATGTTCCTGGCCGAGAAGACCCCCGGCGACGACGAAAACCCGTTCCCGACCGAAGGCATGACCGGCGGCGAGATCGAGGTTCTGGGCTATCGCGGCATGAAGGAATTCGAGCTGGGCTTTGATGGGTTCAAAGTAAAAGGCGAGAACCTGCTGGGTGGCGTTGAAGGTCAGGGCTTCAAGCAACTGATGAAAACCTTCGAGGCAGCCCGTATTCAGACCGCCGCCCGCGCCATCGGTGTGGCCCAGAACGCGCTGGAAATCGGCATGCAGTATGCTGAAGACCGCAAACAGTTCGGCAAATCGCTGATCAACTTCCCCCGCGTAGCCAACAAGCTGGCCATGATGGCGGTCGAGATTATGGTTGCGCGTCAGCTGACCTATTTCTCGGCTTGGGAAAAGGACCACGGCCATCGCTGTGACCTTGAGGCTGGTATGGCCAAGCTGCTGGGCGCGCGTATCGCATGGGCCTGTGCGGACAACGCGCTGCAGATCCACGGCGGCAACGGCTTCGCGCTGGAATACCAGATCAGCCGCGTCCTGTGCGACGCCCGCATCCTGAACATCTTCGAAGGTGCCGCCGAAATTCAGGCGCAGGTCATCGCGCGCCGCCTGCTGGGCTAAAGCGCCGACCAAAAGCCTGCTGCCAAGATCAGGCAGAGCGGGCCATAAAACATCAGGTTGAGCCGTGCGAACGGCTCTTCCATCCTCACGCTGAACAGCGGCAGGACATAGCTGGCGAGCCCGCGCAGACCAAACACTGCGACCAAGGCCCAGCCTGCCCAGACCAGCAAACGGTCGGGAATGAAAGCCATGCCCTGCGTAAGTCCAAACAGCACGATCCCAGAGATGCCCAACGCAGCGGCCACCAGCGCCGAGGCCCAGCCGGGTGGCATTTCGGCAATCCCGGGGGCCCCAACAACCGTGCGCGCCAGTCGTTGCTCGTCCCAAAGGGGCCACCAGACACCCAAGGCCCACAACACATGCGCCAAAGCCGCCCCCAACAGGATCAGATACGTAATCCCCAAAATGAACACCTGCATAGAGCCCTCCATCACATCAATACGCTTGCGTATGGTGCACAGGGTGGATAGCCTGTCAATACGCTAGCGTATGGAGCGCTGATACCATGGTTGAAACCAAAGAGAGACTAAGCACAGAAAGTTGGCTGATGGCAGGGTTTCGCGCCCTTGCGCGGTCTGGGCCGCAAGCGCTGAAAGCCGAACCTTTGGCGCGCGAGCTTGGCACGACAAAGGGGTCATTCTACTGGCATTTCAAAGACGTAGCTAGTTTCCAGTCCCAGATGCTAGAGCTATGGGAAACCCGCGCCGTCGACGACATCACCCGCTTCCTGGACGAGGAAGCGGATCCCGTGCGCAAACTGTACATGCTGGGCGACATTTCGACGTCCACAGATGCCGAATATGGCGGCGATGCTGTGGAACCGGCAATCAGGGCATGGGCGCAAAGCAACCATACTGCTGCGTATGTTATCGGGCGCGTGGATCAAAAACGCTTGGACTATCTTCAGGGCATTCTCGCAGAACTTGACCTCAGCAACCCTGATTTCGCGCGCCTGATTTACGGCGCGTATATCGGCATGGGAACACTGTCGGCCAAGGATGGAACCGACAACAAGGACGCCATGAGCACGCTGCTGGCTGCCCTGTTGGCGCTGCGTGACGCGTAAGACTGGCAATCTTAGCCCCGCACCCCCATCTTTATACCATGAAAGCTTTGTTCCTGATCCCCGCCGCCGCCCTTCTTCTGTCCGCCTGCAAAGACGAAACGATCTCGGGTTATGCGGATGCAGGTGCTATTTGGTCGCTGGTCGAGCTGGATGGCAGCGCCTTTCAGGCCAGTGCCACGCTCAACTTTCCCGAAAAAGGCCGGATTGTGGGCAACGCTCCGTGCAACAGCTACTCCGGCACCCAAACAGCGCCCTATCCGTGGTTCGAAACCGGGCCCATCCTGTCGACCAAACGCGCCTGTGCAGATTTGGACGCCGAAACCGCGTTCTTTGCGGCCCTTTCTGAGATGAGAATCGCCGAAGTGTCCGGCAGCACTCTGATCCTCTCCAACGAAGCCGGGCGCGAGATGGTGTTTACAAGCCTGCCGCGTTAACGGCGTCACGCTTCAGCCGGTCCAGAAGCCGCGCCCGCGCCTCGGGCAGAGGTTTATCGCCAAGCGCATGAGCAATACCGTGGGTTAGGAAATGCCCGGTTGTCACCAGCCCGTCCAGCACGTTCGATAGTGATCCATCGCCTACGCCCAATAGCTCGGGCGGCAAAGGCAGCAGACGATCCACCCATTCCCCCGCCCCTTCGGCAGACACCGCCCGCCCCGTTTTGGGCGAAACATAGGCCAAATCGTCCCGTGCCCCCGTCACCGCGCATTCGCTCAGGTCCAGACCAAAGCCCAGTTCTTCAAG
>CALJDH010000081.1 GCA_938023895.1 uncultured Aliiroseovarius sp. | reverse complement strand
ATTGTCTCGGACACGCTTGGGGCGATTTCCTTGCTTGTGCTGCTTCTGGGTGCGCTGCATCTGCCCGGGATGATCTGATCCCACACAGTTTCTGCCTGCGGATGGTCTGATCCAGCATCATGTCCCAACGAAGCCTTCTGTTCCGAAGCCTTCACGATGCCTTCGACGGAGTACCGCCCGTCACCTGCCTGTCGGAATGTTTGCCTCTTCCCGACGCCATTTGGATGACTTGGTCCGCACCACTTCCGCCGCCTCCCTGCCAGGAGCGCGGCGGTTTTTTTATGCGTTGGCTTTGGCGTCGTCGATCGCTTCGATGGCCGCATTGAAGGCCAGAAGGATCGAGGCGTGGCGGTTCTTGAATTCACGCGCAGGCTGCAGCACTTCGTAGCCATCAAAGGGGGCCGATGGGACGGGGCCTGCGTCTTTCAACATGGTGGTCAGCTCGGTACGACCACGTTCCAAGGATGGGCGATCCAAGCCAATAATCACTTTGCCAAGGATCGACGCCGAAGCTTGGCCCAGAGCGCAGGCTTTAACGTTCTGCGCGTAGTCAGCGATACGCTCACCGTCGAGCGTCAGCCCAGCGGTCACCGTCGATCCGCATAAGGGCGAGCGCACTTTTGCTTCGCCCTGAGGGGCATCCAGCGGGGATTGGTGCGGGATGGAGGCCGCCAAGGACAGGATCTGCTTGGAATAAAGCTTGATCAGATCAGTATCGCTCATGTCCGGGCCTTTCGTCGCGCGTTCATCCGATCTACATAGAAGCGCAGTACCGGAAAGAAAAGGACAGGCCATGACATTTGATGCGCGCCAGTTGAAGTTTGACGATAAGGGCCTGATCCCGGCCATCGCACAGGATAACGAAACCGGAGAGGTTTTGATGATGGCGTGGATGAACCTTGAGGCAGTGGAAAAGACGCTGGAAACACGTCGCGTTACCTATTGGTCGCGCTCGCGTCAGTCATTCTGGATCAAGGGCGAGACTTCGGGCCACGTGCAGGAACTGGTGGATTTCCGGTTTGACTGTGACAAGGATTGTCTCCTGGTGCTGATCCGTCAGACAGGGGCTGCTTGCCACACCAACCGTCGGACGTGTTTCTATACGGCCGTGCGGAATGGGGAAGAGGTTGAGTTGATGGCGCCGATGCCGTGATCCAAGCCGGGGGTTTTGCCCCCCCGGACCCACAGGATAATTCTGACAAGAAAAAGAGGGGCTTACAGTCCGACCATTCGTCGGATGTCCTCGGGAGTTTTGCCCTCGGCGCGATAGGTAGCGATGGCGCGGGCGTCGTCCCGTTTGGCGAGACGTTTTCCGGTCTCATCGCGGATTAGGCGGTGGTGGTGATAGGTAGGGGTAGGCAGGCCCAAGAGGGTTTGCAGCAGGACATGGATATGCGTGGCGGGCTGGATGTCTTTGCCGCGCACCACATGGGTGATGCCTTGCGCAGCATCGTCCAGAACGACGGAGAGATGGTAGGAGCCGAGGAAGTCCCGGCGGGACAGGACGATGTCTCCGACATCATCCACCATGTCGCTGGCGGGTGTGCAGAGGGTTTTGTCTTGCTCTGAAGATAGCTCGGAGTAGCAGAACTCTGATTGGTTTGCAGCGCTGAGCGTGTCCTGCATGTCCAAGCGAAGGGCTTCGTGTTCTGGAAAATTCGAACGACGGTCGGTTTTCTCGCGACAGGTGCCTGGATAGATGAGCCCATCTGGACCGAAAGCGGGTTCCGCGCCTTCTTGCGGTGCACCGGCGGCAGCGGCGATGTCGCGACGTCTGCAGGTGCATGGGAACAGCATGCCACGGTTCCAGAGATTGTGTAGAGCCAGTTTGTATTCTGGAAGCCGGTCTGACTGTCGCATGGGGGCCTCGTCCCACGAGATGCCAAGCCAGGCTAGGTCGTCATAGATTTGCTCTTCCCATTTAGGTCGCGAACGCGTGGAGTCGATATCTTCGATCCGCAGCAGAAATTTACCACCCGCAGCGCGCGCCATGTCATGCGCAAAAAGGGCAGAATAGGCGTGGCCGAGATGCAAGGGGCCGGTAGGGCTGGGCGCAAATCTGGTTATGAAATCAGTCATTTGCGCGCAGTCCTTAGTTGAAGTTGCACAGCCAATCAGACCATTCGGTCTTAGCGCGATCCGTATAGGCTTTGTAGCGGTCCTTGCGCCCGCGCCGTCCACCTTTCAGACCGTCGACAGGGCGGAAGAGGCCGAAGTTCACGTTCATCGGCTGGAAGGTCTTCGCTTCGGCCCCGCCTGTGATGTGGTGGATCAGGGCACCCATCGCGGTGTCTTGCGGCACCGTGGGCAGGTCGAGGCCCAGGATCTCGGCAGCTGCCAGACGTCCGGCCAGCAACCCCATAGCGGCGCTTTCCACATATCCCTCGACCCCAGTCACTTGACCTGCAAAGCGCAGGTTCGGGCGGGATTTCAGGCGCATCTGGTCGTCCAACAGGGTGGGCGAGTTCATGAACGTATTGCGGTGGATGCCGCCCAGACGCGCGAAACTAGCGTCCTCGAGGCCGGGGATCGTCTTGAACACCTCAGCTTGCGCGCCGTATTTCATCTTGGTTTGGAACCCGACAATATTGAACAGCGTCCCAAGCGCGTTGTCGCGGCGCAGTTGCACGACGGCATAGGGCTTGCTTTCGGGGTCGTGTGCGTTGGTCAGACCGACAGGTTTCATCGGGCCAAAGCGCAGGGTTTCACGACCGCGTTCGGCCATGACCTCGATCGGCAGGCAGCCGTCGAAATAGGTGGCCGTTTCGCCCTCGTGGAACTCAGTCTTATCGGCGGCCAGAAGCGCGTCGATGAAGGCTTCGTACTGGTCCTTGGTCATCGGGCAGTTCAGATATGCCTTGCGCTCTTCTTCGGTCTCGCCCTTGTCATAGCGGGACTGGGCCCAGGCCACGTCCATATTGATCGTGTCGGCATAGACAATGGGGGCGATGGCGTCGAAGAAGGCCAACCGCTCGGCCCCAGTTTCGGTGGCAATCGCTTCGCCTAAGGCTGGCGAGGTCAGCGGTCCGGTGGCAAAGATCCAGTTACCGTCGGTCGGAAGGTCGGAGACCTCGCCATATTCCACACGGATATTATCGCGGGCGCGCAGCTTTTCGGTGACAGCGGCGCTGAACGCATCACGGTCCACGGCAAGTGCGCCGCCGGCGGGCAGGCGGTGTTGGTCGGCGGTGGTCATGATCAACCCATCTGCCTGCCGCATTTCCCAATGCAACAGCCCGACGGCGTTCTGTTCGTCATCGTCCGAGCGGAATGAATTCGAGCACACCATCTCGGCGAAGTCGCCGGTTTGGTGGGCGAAGGTTTCGATCTGTGGGCGCATTTCATGCAACACCACGTCCACCCCCATATGCGAGGCTTGCCAGGCCGCTTCCGATCCGGCCATTCCGCCGCCAACGATATGCAAAGTCTTGTCTGTCATGCCCCGCAGATAGGGCATCATTTGGAAAAAGAAAAGCCCGCCATGGGGAATGGCGAGCTTTTCCGGGTGAGGGAAAATTCACCCGTGCCCCGGTAATCGGGGACGTCCTTCCTGATCTTTGGGGTGGGGTGGACCAGAAAGGAATTTTATCAGAGCTGATCGGTCATTCCCATATTGCGGCAATGCAATTGGGCAGCCGAACCCAGATCGATTTTTGAGTTGTTCTTTGATCCTAGTGAGCGCGTTAGGGTTGTAGACAATATATGGGCAATTAAGGCGAAAGTATGAAATCATGTGGCGAGACTGTGCGTGAAGCACAAGTTTAAGCAGATTTTGGGCGTAAAATTGCATCTATAGGCCGCGCAGTAATCAATGTTTGTTTGGCTGCATCAGATCCCATGGATTTCCGTGAAGATCCTCGAACACGACCACTTTTCCATAGGGCTCGATACGAGGGGATTCTCGGAAGGTCACGCCGAAATTTTGCATTCGTGCGTACATTCCGTCGAAGTCATCAGTAAACAGAAAATGTCCGACGCGGCCGCCCGCCTGATGCCCGATGCTGTTGGCTTGATCTCCAATGGCCTTGGCGATCAGAAACGCGGTTTCTGCCGCATGGTGAGGCGCCATGCGCACCCAGCGTTTGCCATCGCCCATGTCCGTATCTTCCAACAACACAAAATCCAACGCAGACTGAAACCACGCGATGGCAGCGTCATAGTCATCGGTCAAATAGGTGATAAGGGCGAGGCGATTTATGGGGTGGGTCATGTATGCTCCTGCTATCTGACGATTAAGAAAGACAGCAGGAGCGTTCGTGTGCAAGTCCCGATTGTCGGGGTAAAAGGGCGGGCTTACGCGAAGCCGACCAGTTTAGAAGAACAGCGGTAAACCGTCGTACATGTCGTAGGGACGGAAGGCGTGTTCAGTGGTGCGCAGACGACGTTTGCCTGTCTCGAAGGTCAGCGACAGACCGATCTGGTTGATGTTTTCGCTTTCGAAGTTAAGGCGACCGACCGAAACATCGAACCAAGTGTCCTGAGCAACCATGTAACCGGCACCCAGCTCAAATTGGGTGACGTCATCCGGACCAAAATCCAGCCAGTTCACGCCAGCGAGTACACGCATGTTCGGACGGACGTTGTATTTGCCGGACAGGCTGACATTGTTGAACCCATCAAAACGCATATAGTCCAGCGAAACCTCATATTGTTCGGTTTCACGTTCAAACCCGACCTCAAAGATCGTTTCATCTTCATCCAATACGCGCGCAACCGAGGCATAGGCCGTGTATTCACCTTTGCTGTACTCGGCGAAGGCTTGCGCGAAATCAGTGCTGCCACCATCAAAGTTGAACCGCGAGGCCGCCAAACCGAATGTATAGTCGTTCATGCGGTATTCACCGCCAATCAGGAAGGTTTCCAGATCGTCGGAAGGGCCATCAGTAAAGCCTGCTCGGCTATAGCTACCAAGCACAGTGAAGTTCTGTGTGAACGCGTAACCCGCCGAGATTGTGCCTTGGATCAAGCTAACACTTCCACCGCCACTTATACGCGTAACGTCCAGATCCAGCCCATAGGTCAGCTTGCCGTTGGTGCCTTCGTATCCCAACGTGCCGTTTGTTTCGCTGATCGAACCGCCGTCAGCGCTCCAGCGGTCATAGCTAATTGCGCCAAACATATAGTTCGTTTCGGCCAGAAGCGGTGCAGCGCTCAGCAACAATGCGGGGAGGGCAATGGTAATCGTTTTCATATTAATCTCCGTAATTTCTGTACCAATTGAAATGATTCTGGCGGCTATACGATAGGTGGTGAAATGGCTCGCGATCTGGGAGTGCAGCTGTGGCGGTGTGGACACATTCAAATATGAAAAAGCCCGCCAGATCAAGAAGATCGGCGGGCTTTCGATGGTTTGAGAAGGACGGTTAGCTGTCGTCGCTACCCGCCTCGTCCTCGTCCGAGCTTTCGACGATCCGCGCGACTGATACGACTTCTTCGCCTTTGCCGGTGTTGAAGACCTTCACACCGCCTGCGCCGCGCGAGCGGAAGCTGATGCCGTCCACGGGGCAGCGGATCG
>CALJDH010000080.1 GCA_938023895.1 uncultured Aliiroseovarius sp. | reverse complement strand
CGGCCTTGTCGACACTGGAATGGGTTTGCGCGCTGGCATAGATGCGCAGCTGCGGCGCGCCGGACAGGCCCTTGGTGATGCCGGTATGCTCCAGCGCCAGCTCGCGCATGGTGGTCACGGCGGAAAACGTGGCGGTTGTCGCGCTGTCATGGATGGTGCCGGTGAAATCGGCGGGAAGGCCCATCCCGTCGCGTAGCCAGCGGATTACAAGATCTTCCATTTCGTTGGCGGCAGGCGCGGTCTGCCACAACATCGCTTGGGCAGACATGGCGTTGGCCAGCTGCTCGGCCAGCATCGAGGCGGGCGCCGCATTTGCCGGGAAGTAGGCGAAGAAACGCGGGTGCTGCCAATGGGTCATGGCGTCCGGAACCAACCGCGTGAAGTCGTCGAAGATGGTTTCGATGGCTTCCGGGGCTTCGGGAACCGGGGCTTCAATCTTGGCCAGAAAATCTCCGGGCGCGATATCTGGACGTACCGGGCGGTCACGCAAGCCAGCGTGATAGTCGCGTGCCCAATCGGCGGCGCGTTTTTGCCAGTCGGCCAGATCATCGTAGTTCATCGGGGGCTCCTGCACTATTTAATTGCGATGTTAAATATATGAGTAGGTCTGTCAAGATGCGAAAACCCCGGCGCAAGGGCCGGGGTTCTGGAAATCTGATGTGTGCCGTGGATCAGGCTGCGGACAACGCCGTGATAATCTGGCCGAAATCCTCGGCTTTCAGGCTGGCCCCACCCACAAGCGCGCCGTCCACGTTGGAGACGCCAAAGATCTCGGCTGCGTTGCTGGGCTTCACCGAGCCGCCATACAGGATACGGGTCGACAGGCCGACGCCATCGCCAAAGCGACGAACAAGGCGGTCGCGGATGAAGTCATGCACCTCGCCGATCTGATCCAATGTCGGTACTTTCCCGGTGCCAATCGCCCAAATGGGCTCATAGGCGACAATCAGGTTCTCGGCGGTCACTTGATCGGGGATCGAGCCCGCCAGCTGTCCGCCAATGATGTCTAGCGTGTTGTTCGCCTCGCGCTCTTCCAAGCTTTCGCCGCAGCAGATCACCACCTTCAGGCCAGCGTCGATCGCGGCGCGGGCTTTCAGGCGTACGTCCGTATCGCTTTCATGGTGATCTTCGCGACGTTCCGAATGGCCGAGGACCACGTGAGTCGCACCCGCGTCTTTCAGCATCTGGGCCGAGATGTCGCCCGTATGCGCGCCGGTTTCCGCTGCATGGCAATCCTGCCCGCCAATGGCGATGGTGTCACCGCTGGCTGAAGCCGCGCGGTGGATCAATGTTGCGGGGGGGCAAATCAGGATATCGCATTCTACGTCACCGTAACCCTGTGCCAGCGCGTCTAGCTCAGCCAGGTTCTCTTGCAGGCCGTTCATTTTCCAATTGCCTGCTGCCAGTTTGCGCCGCATGTTGCTCTCCCTCATCATGTTCGGTCCGTTTTCCATTGCAGCGCACGGGGCGTCAAGCCCTGCGGCCATTTTGCCGTTGATCCGTGGGGAGTGTGCTGTAGAAGCGGACAAGTTTATCTACGAGGTCCCCGATGATCCCCAGACTGGACGCTGCCCTGATTGATTCCCGTGACCCTGCCACGATGGCCGAGCTGTTGCGCGGGGTGCAGGAGGTGGGTTTTCTGACCGTGCATAATACGGCGATCAGCAAAGAAGAGCTGACTGAAACGATCTCGATGTATCGCAAGTTCTTTCACCAGCCCAAAGACGTGAAAGATGCGGTGAACATGGCGCGCACCGGGGCCAATCGGGGTTGGGGTGCTGCGGGCAGTGAACAGGTAGACCCTGAGGCGAACCCCGATTTCAAAGAGGTCTTCGATTGTGGATTTGAGCTTGCCGCAAATGATCTGCTGCGCGCGCAGAACCTGTCGGTCTACGGCGATAACCAGTGGCCCGAGTTGGAGGGCTTTCGTACGGTCATTCAAGCCTATTACGCCAAGGCGCTGGGCGTAGCGATGGGTGTCTTACGTGGTATTGCTGCTGCAATAGGCGAGGACGAGTCCTATTTCGATGCCGCGTTTACCCGTCCAATGGCGCTTTTACGCGGGAATTACTATCCGCCGCGCCCGGATTGGGCAGGGGACAAGGATTTTGGGATCGCAGCACATACGGATTACGGCTGTGTGACGCTGTTGGCGTCCGACGGCGTTGCGGGGTTGGAGGTCCTTGGCGCCGACGGCGACTGGCTTTCGGTCAATGCGCCGCTGGGCGAGTTCGTGATCAATTTTGGTGAGATGCTGGAGATGTGGACGGAAGGCCGCGTGAAGGCCACTTTGCACCGCGTTGTCGGATCAGGGGATGAGCGGATCTCGATCCCGATGTTTTTTAACCCGAACCACGACACCAATGTGGCCCCGCGCGGATCTGGGCAGGTGATTATGGCGGGTGATCATATGAAGAAGCGGTTTGACGAGACGTACTTGCACCTTATGGCGCAGACGGGAAGCTGAACCCTTCGGGGACTCACTTCGTGAGCCTAGGGGCGCTGCCCCCGCGCTACGCGCTCCCCCGGGATACTTGTGACAAGAAAATGCGCGCGCTTGCTTGTGTGCGTTTAGAGCTTAGGCGGGGCGTTCAGGTCGGTCGGTGCGGCCGAGAGGTTGTCGTCGAACTTGATCGACTCGCCACAGCCACAGGCCTCGGTCACGTTCGGGTTGTTGAACTTGAAACCGCTTTCCAGAAGCGAGACTTCATAGTCGATCTCGGTTCCGAACAGGAACATTTGTGCCATCGGGGCGATCATCACGCGGGCATCGCCCTGTTCGACCACCTCGTCATGGGGTTCGACCTCGTCGACATAGTCCATTGTGTATTCCATCCCCGCACAGCCGCCTTTCTTGACGCCAATGCGCAGGCCTTTGTGGCCGTCTTTCTCCATCAGCTTGGCGATTTGAGCCTCGGCCGCTGGGGTCATGGAGATTGGTGATTTGCCGGGAATACCGAACATGTCTGTGATCCTTGTCGCTTCCCCCTAATTTAGGGGCGCCAGACGGCAATCTCAAGCGGGGGCAGAAGGGAAAGCAGCGCTTGGGTGGCAAAACGCAACCCGATTGGGTTGCGCATGGCCGATTTGCATCGGCATAGGTTGCTCTGAGTGAGGGCTTACATAAAGCCCAATTCTAGCCGCGCCTCGTCGGACATCATTTCCATGCCCCAAGGGGGCTCCCATGTCAGTTCGACATTCACCTGTTTGACGCCGGCGACGGGTTCGATCGCTTCGATCAGCCAGCCGGGCATGTCGCCCGCAACAGGGCAGCCGGGAGCGGTCAGGGTCATAATCAGATCGACCTCGTTCTGGTCGTTGATTTCGATCGTGTAGACAAGTCCAAGATCGAAGATGTTCACCGGAATTTCAGGATCATAGACCGTGCGGCAGGCTTCGACCACGGCGTCATAGAGCGGGTGCTCTACGCTGGACGGTTTGATCAGGGGTTCCCCTTCGATCCGGGTGTCGGCTGTATCGGTCATGCTGGTCTCGCTCTAATCCTGAGCGAACATATAGGGTTCTCGTGTCGAGAGGTCCAGAGGGGCAATGAAAGACAACAAAAAATGCCGCAAAAAACCACCGGAAGGCGCGGGGGAGGTCACCACAAATACAGCTTTATATTGACGAAGTGGGGGCCAAATTTCGCCATAGTTGCGGGTCAGTCTCTGGTGCACGGCCCCTGTGGGGCTGTGCCCATTTTGGGTGAGGGGATCGATAAGGGGTGCGTGGCGAATGACCACGGGAATGGAGGGCTTCCCGGACGGGGAAGACGGAAAAAACAGGATTGATCAGTTATCCGATGCAGCGAAAATGGTTCAGGATTTCACCTATGACCTTGCCTCGCATCTTGACCCGATCATCATGACCGAGCTGATGGTGACCAGCCGTCGGTTGGAGCGTCTGGCGCAACGGCTGGCAGAGGATCCCGAAATTGTGGCCGCCATTGCACGTGGGGATGATGGGGAACCGCCACGCAAGGATTGAGCCAATCTGACAATACCCCTTGGCTTTCGGGCCGTGTTGGGCCACATCTCGGCTATGACTGATCAAAGCACGACAAAGTTCTCGTATACACTGAAGGCCACCGATGGGCGTGCGCGTACAGGAGTGATCCACACGCCGCGTGGCGACATCCGCACGCCAGCCTTTATGCCCGTCGGGACCGCGGCCACAGTGAAGGCGATGATGCCTGAAAGCGTTGCTGCCACCGGGGCAGATATTCTGCTGGGCAACACCTATCACCTGATGCTGCGTCCAACTGCCGAGCGGATCGACCGTCTGGGCGGGCTGCACAAGTTTATGAACTGGGACAAGCCCATTCTGACAGACAGTGGCGGGTTTCAGGTCATGTCTCTGGCAAGC
>CALJDH010000079.1 GCA_938023895.1 uncultured Aliiroseovarius sp. | reverse complement strand
GGCGTCGCGCGTCAGGCAGACCTTCAGGGCCAGCAGGAAACGGCTGAGTTCCCCGCCCGATGCGATTTTGTTCAACGGGCCCGAGGGCGCGCCAGGGTTGGTGGCGACCGTGAATGTCACCGCGTCAACGCCATCCGGTCCGGGGTCCGTTGCCGTGATGTCCGTCGTGAAAACAGCGCGTTCCATCTTGAGCGGGGCAAGTTCCGCGCCCATCGCCTGATCCAGCCGTTTTGCGGCGTCCTGACGTGCCTTGGACAGCGCTTGTGCCGCCTTGTCGTACTGCACACGCGCGTCGGCCAATCCGGCTTCCAGCCCTGCGATTTCATCCGCGCCTGCGTCCAGCGCTGCCAGTCGTCCACGCAAGTCTTCGGCAAATACACCTAATTCGTCGGGCGTAGTCTGATGTTTGCGGGCCATGGCGCGAATGGCAAACAGCCGCTCTTCCACCTGTTCCAGCTCATGCGGGTTGAAGGACAGGCTGTCCATCGCGGCTTCCACGCCGGACACGGCCTCGCCCAGTTCATCCAATGCACGGCCCAAGGCGGCAATCGGTGCGTCCAACGCCTCGCCTGCCTGTTCAGCCGCACCGTCCAGCCAGCGCAACGCATCGCCGAGACGTGACTCAGCCCCGTCGCCCACGCCAAGCGCTTGATGGGCGCGCGAAATGTCTTCGCCGATCCGCTCGGCCCCTTGCATCAGGCGGCGGCGGGCGTCCAGCTCGGCATCTTCTCCGGGCTGCGGGTCTAGACTGTCCAGCTCGTCCACTGCATGGCGCAGGAACTCTTCCTCAGCCTTCGCGGCGTCAATCCGCGCCCGCGCATCGTCCAGTGCCTTTGACGCCTGCGCAACGGCACGCCACGCGGTTTTTGTAGCGTCCACTGAGACGCCCAGCCCGGCAAATTCGTCCAGCAACTGCCGGTGCACGCGCGGATTCAGAAGACCCTTGTCGTCCTGCTGTCCGTGCAGCTCGACCAAACTGTCGGACAAGGCGCGCAGCACTTCGCCAGTTGCGCGACGATCATTGACCCAAGCCGTCTTGCGTCCGTCCGAGCGGTTGACCCGGCGCAGCACAAGCTCGTCCTCTGCGGGGATCCCGGCCTCGTTCAACACCGCACGGGCGGGGTGTTCTTCCGGCAGATCGAAGACGGCGACAACCTCGCCCTGTTCGGCGCCAGTACGGACCAAATCGGCGCGACCACGCCAGCCCAACACAAATCCCAGACTATCCAGAAGAATCGATTTACCAGCACCTGTTTCGCCGGTCAGAACATTCAAACCCGGCTGGAACTCAAGCTCCAACCGGTCGATGATCAACATATCCCGAATGTCCAGAGACCGTAGCATCCTAAGCCCCGTCAGCGCCTGGCCCACAAGCCGTCAGGCGGGCCATCTGGCCCCACCCGATCAGAGCCATTCGCCCTTGATCATCTGACGATGAACCTGACGCAGCCAGCTGTTGCCTTTGGCTTCCGGCTTCAACCCACGGCTTGTCAGCAGGTCATAACTGTCCTGATACCAGTCGGTTGACTGGAAATTGTGACCAAGGATTGCCGCAGCGGTTTGTGCCTCGCTTTCCAGCCCCAGCGATAGATACCCTTCGACAAGTCGGTGCAGGGCTTCAGCCACATGAGTGGTGGTCTGGAACTGTTCGACCACGACGCGGAAGCGATTGATCGATGCGGTATAGTGTTTGCGCTTCAGATAATAACGCCCGATCTCCATTTCCTTAGCCGCCAAATGGTCAAAGGCCAGGTCAAATTTCAAGATCGCGGACTTGGCGTATTCCGAGTCGGGATACCGTTCAATCACGGTACGCAAGGCCTGCAGCGCCTGATACGTCAGACCCTGGTCGCGACCGATCAGATCGATCTGGTCGTAATAGCTGATCGCCAGAATATACTGCGCATAGGCCGCATCTTCATCACCCGGATAGGTGTCCATAAAGCGCTGCGCCGTGGACCGAGCCAGTTCGTATTCTTTGTCTTTATGGTGCGAGAACGCTTGCATGATCAGTGCGCGTTTGGCCCATTCCGAATAGGGATACAGGCGCTCGACCTCGCCAAACCATTTGGCGGCTTCGGACGGATCGCCCGCTTCAAGGTCGTATTCGCCGCGCTTGAAGATTTCTTCGGCGCTCCATTGATCAATCGGGCGCTTTTCGATGCGAGAGCCAAAAATGCCGCCGCCCGTTCCGTCGCCGCCGAATCCCGAGCTGCCGCCCAAGCTTCCGAATCCCAAGCTTCCCGAACCACCGCCACAGCCGGTCAAAACCAAGCCGGATACCAATGCAATGCTAACGGATTTGCCCAATTTCACGCGGATCATAACCGGTGCTACCCCAACTGTTTTCTGTCGATAGAATAATTCCGACATCTTCCAGCAAGTCCTAGCACAGAAATTTTGTAGGCAAAATGGTTTGCACTGCAAAATTCGTCCATGTTGGAAGAGTTTATCCGAAACCCACAATGTTTGGCAGATGTTCTAAGAATGCGGCCGCGGGCATCTTTGGGTCGCGCGCCCATCAAACGGCCCGATCAGGCCGTCATAGGCAGATCGGAACGGCATACACCTACGCCAGGCAGCTTGCCTGCGTCCCCGCCATCGCATTCCACCAAGCGCCACGCGCCGGGGGTGTCAAACAAGGTTCGCAGCAGGTTGTTGGTCATGGCATGACCGGCGCGGTGACCGATATACCGGGCGCGCAGTGGCGCACCAGCCAATGCCAGATCGCCCAGAGCATCCAGCATCTTGTGGCGTACCGCCTCGTCATCGCGGCGCAAACCACCGGGCGACAGAACCTGATCACCATCAACGACGACCGCGTTTTCATAGGTGCCGCCAAGCGCCAGACCTGCCTTGTGCATCGCTTCTACATCCGCCTGACGGCAGAAGGTCCGGCAATCCGAAAGCTCGCGCACGAAATTGCCGTTTGACATGTCCAAGCTCATCTCTTGCGTGCCGATGGCGGCGTCAGGAAATGAAATATGGAAGTCGATCTGGAACCCGTCCGACGGCTCCAACCGCGCCCAGGCCTCGCCATCGCGATATTCCACGGGCTTCAGCACCTCGATTACGCGCACCGGGGCAGCCAATTCTCGTTGGCCTGCTTTGATTAGCCCATCTACAAACCGGGCCGAGCTACCGTCCATGATCGGAACTTCAGGGCCGTCAATCTCGATCAGGGCGTTGTGGATGCCACAGCCTGCAAGGGCTGCCATAATGTGTTCAATAGTGCGGACTTCGACACCTGCGTCGTTGCGGATGACCGTACACAGAGGCGACGGCACGCCCGAGGCCCAGTGGACCGAGATCAGGTTGTCACGATCTTCCACGTCTGTGCGTTTGAACCAGATGCCATATTCAGCGGATGCAGGTTGAACCTTCATGCGAACCGGGCGCCCGGAATGCAGTCCAGTGCCGTTGAAACTGACTGTGCTGGCTACAGTGGTTTGCACGTGACGCCTCTTTCGTTGCCTCGGTTCGATCGCGGTGCACTGCCCTATTTGGCGGTTCCGCAGAAATCCTTTCGCGCGTGGGAAAAGCTCAAACCTTTCAGGTGTTGGTCTTCGCGTTTCCGACCCCGACGGGGTGCGCTCCAATCACGTGTGACTGGTGGGATTGTGGGTAATCCTCTGAGAAGTTAATCACAATTCAAACCTCTGTAACGGTTTGTAACATGACCTGTAACATGCGCAAAAAACCGCGCATACTGCTAAAATAGCATCTATCCTACTGTTTTTATTGTGCTTTAATTGAGAGCCAATCCCGACACCCTACAACCGGAAGCTTCGGAAAATTCGGCGATATTTCGCAAATGAAACATAAACGAAGATTAACAAACCGCCCGCCAAAAGGTGAATCGCCCCCTTAAACGCGAAAAAACCGCCGCGCATTTCTGCGCAGCGGCTTGATCTTTCAGCGGTTTGATCCCGGATCTCAGTTGGCCTGGCGGCGCAGGAACGCAGGGATCTCTACCTTGTCTTGCTCGGGATCAGCGGCGGGTGCCTGATGCTGAACCGGCTGTTCGCTTTGTACCGGAGGCTGCGAGCGGGCTGTGCCGTCGGCTGCACCCGAACCCGTCATGCGGTTGATCAGCGAGTTGATGCCAAAGCGGGCTTTTTCCTGAGGTGCAGCGGTTCC
>CALJDH010000078.1 GCA_938023895.1 uncultured Aliiroseovarius sp. | reverse complement strand
GCATAGGCCGCACCAGCAAACGGGTGGACGCGAGAGCCCGCGATTGAGGTCACGTTGACCACGGCCCCCTTGGCAGCGGCCAATTCCTCGCGCAGGCCACGGGCCAGTACAACCGAGGCAAAGAAGTTCACATGGAACACTTTGCCCCAATCCATCAGATCGGTGTTCAGCGTGTTCAAGCGCGTACCGTCCGGCCCTTTAGGTGAGATACCGGCATTGTTAACCAGCGCATCCAGCCTTCCGTTCAGCCGTTCCTGAATGACGCCAACTGCGTTGATCGTGTCGGCCGGATCGGACAAGTCCAACTGCACATGGTTTTCCGCCCCCCCGCCCCACGGGCATTCGTCGGGGAACGGTTGGCGGGAACAGGTGATCACGCGCCAGCCTTCGCGGTTAAATTTGCGCACGGTGGCGTGTCCGATCCCGCGGCTTGCGCCGGTTAGAAGCAGGGTTTTGCGGTCGTCACTCATGGGGCACCTCTTGTTGCCGCCACCCTAGCAGGCGCGGCTGTGGCTGCAATGCCTCTTGGCAGGCCGCGTCCAAGCGCGTAACAGGGTTGGAACGAAGGACCAGAAGATGAAGACCCAGAACATGAACCGCGATTGGATCGCCACCGCCCGCACACTGTCCCAAGCCCTGCCCTATCTTCAGCGCTATACCGGCGCCACAGTAGTCATCAAGTTTGGCGGCAACGCTATGGGTGATGACGAAGAGATGGCCAGCTTTGCTCGCGACATCGTTTTGATGCGTCAGGTGGGTGTGAAGCCTGTGGTCGTTCATGGCGGTGGGCCAATGATCAACGCGATGCTGGACAAGCTTCAGATCAAAAGCGAGTTCGTGAACGGCAAACGCGTCACCGATGCGGCCACGGTCGAAGTGGTCGAGATGGTGCTATCGGGCCGTGTGAACAAGCGGATCGTCCAAGCGATCAATGCAGAGGGCGGCAAAGCCGTGGGGCTGTCGGGTAAGGATGCGGGACTTGTGACCTGTGACCAGACCAATCCGGATTTGGGCTTCGTCGGGACGCCGTCGGACGTGGATGTGTCCGTGTTGCGCGACCTAGCTGCTGCCGAAGCCATTCCAGTCATCGCCCCGCTTGGCGCGGGTCGCAACGGTGAAACCTTCAACATCAACGGCGACACGATGGCGGGCGCGATTGCGGCGGCGCTGAAGGCGGATCGCCTGCTTCTGCTGACCGACGTTGAGGGCGTGAAAGGCGCAGATGGAGAAGTTCTGACCGAGCTGACTCCGACCCAGATTCGCGAAATGACAGCATCGGGCGTGATTGCAGGTGGGATGATTCCCAAGACCGAAACTGCACTGGACGCGATCGAAGGTGGCGTGCGCGCGGTGGTCATTTTGGACGGGCGCGCGCCGAACGCTTGTCTTTTGGAGCTGTACACCGATCACGGTGCCGGGTCGTTGATCCGCGCATAACGCACACCGCTTCGTGAGTTGAAGTTCCGACAGGGCAATTTATATTCCCCTCATGGAATATGAAGTCCTGATCCGACTGGGCAGCTTTCTGGTGCTCTTTGCCATCTTCGCATTGGCCGAAACGCTTGCGCCGCGCCGCGCGCGCGTGCAACCGCGCGCGGGCCGTTGGTTCACCAACTTGACACTTGTTGTCATCGACAGCCTGACACTGCGCTTGATGAGCCTACTTCTCCCACTGCTGGCCGTTGGGGCCGCAATTGATGCGGCGCGTGAAGGCTGGGGGCTGTTCAATGCTTTCAATCTGCCGGTTAGCCTCGAGGTGCTTGCAGCCTTCCTAATCCTCGATTTCGCAATCTGGGCTCAGCACCTTCTGTTTCACAAAATCCCCGCGCTGTGGCGCTTGCATCGGGTGCACCACGCGGACCGGGACTTTGATGTCTCGACCGCGCTCCGATTCCATCCAATCGAAATTGCCGCCTCGATGCTAATCAAAATCGGGCTGGTCTACCTGATCGGCGCGCCCGCTATTGCTGTAATCCTGTTCGAGGTCGTGCTGAACGGATCCGCCATGTTCAACCACGCCAATTGGCGTCTTCCATTGGCTGTGGATCGCGTCTTGAGACTTGTTCTTGTTACACCCGACATGCATCGTGTGCATCATTCGGTGCACCGCCACGAGACGGACAGCAACTATGGATTCTGTCTGTCGATTTGGGATCGGTGGTTCGGCACCTATACCGCCCAACCTCAGGATGGGCATGATGACATGGTGATAGGACTGGAATGGCAAGACGAAAGACCAATGAAGCTGGGCTGGAGCCTGATGCTGCCGTTTCGACGCAAATAGACCACGTATCCGAGGCGCGCGCGGTCCATCTGGACGTCTTCGGCATGTTGCACGAGGGTGGCGAGACCATCCTACTTCTGGGGCCACATGAGCCGGGATTTTGGGCCGCGTTTTCAGACACAAACGAGGCACGCGACGGCGAAGCAGATCCGATAGACCGCTGGTCGAAACGCGTGATTGGAGACCTTTCCGAGCGCTGGGGTGGTGTGGCAGTCTTTCCTTCTGACGGGCCACCCTACCCGCCTTTTCAGGCGTGGGCGCGGGCCTCGAACCGGGCGTGGGACAGCCCGGTCGGAATGCTGGTCCACGATGTGGCTGGGTTGTGGGTCAGCTATCGCGGGGCGGTTCGCCTTCCCTATTTGCTGGGCCTACCAAACACAGGCGCAAAGCCCTGTTTGACCTGCGACGCCCCTTGCATGAAAGCTTGCCCGGTTGATGCGCTTGGCCCCGATGAGTACGACGTCCCTGCCTGCAAATCCCACCTCAACACCCAGGATCGGGCGGAGTGCATGACGCAAGGTTGCGCGGTCCGGCTCACTTGTCCTGTCAGCCAAACATATGGCAGGTTGCCCCTTCAATCCGCATTTCACATGAGAGCCTTTAACCCGACATGACCCTGACCCTGATCCTGACCCGCCACGCAAAATCCAGCTGGAGCGACGCGGACCTTGATGACCATTCCCGCCCGCTTAACAAGCGGGGGCGCGCCTCGGCCAAGGCCATCGGGCGCTGGTTGGCTGATCATAGACAAACGCCAGGCGAGGTTCTGTGTTCAGATGCCGCGCGCACGCGCGAGACATGGTCGTTGGTCGCGGACAGGTTGGTTGGCGTGCCGCAGGCAAAATACCAGCCAGAACTGTATCTGGCGGATCCCGAAACCATGCTGGCCGAGCTGCGCGGCGCTTCGGCCGAGACTGTAATGATGGTCGCCCACAACCCGGGCTCGGCCTATATGGCACGGCGACTGGCAGCCGAACCTTATCCACACGAGAAGTTCCACCACTATCCCACCGCCGCCACATCCGTGATCGAATTTGATGCAGACAGCTGGGCGGATGTGCGCTGGGGCACAGGCCGCGTCGTCGACTTCGTGGTCCCACGCGAGCTGATCTGACCGGCCCGACCGCGATCAATCCCCAAGCAACGTCCGCTCAAATGGGACGCCCGCCTGATGGATTTGATCCATCAACGCCCGGATTGAAAATCCGGTATACTCGCGCAGCTGGATCGACGGGTGATCGTGGAAATGCACCCAATACGTTTCTTCGTTGGGACCATCTGAGCGGTAAAAGGTGACGTGCTCTAGCTGCTTGATGGCCGAGAGTGGCACATGGAAGCCCTGTTCCGGGCCATGGGCGTGATCGGGCACCTGCCAGAGTAGATCCTCAGCCGTCAGGCGAAACCGCCATTCCCCGGTCGCGCCCGCGGCACGGCGGGCAAAGAAGATCAGTTTCGCCAGATGGTATAGCGCCGTGAGGATCAGGAAGAGGCCGA
>CALJDH010000077.1 GCA_938023895.1 uncultured Aliiroseovarius sp. | reverse complement strand
TGGTCGAAGCGCTGACCACCTATAGCGGCGCAGTCATTCTGGTCAGCCACGACATGCATTTGCTGTCGATGGTGGCAGACCGCCTGTGGCTGGTAAAAAACGGCCATGTCGCCCCGTACGAGGAAGATTTGCAGGCCTATCGCAAGATGCTGCTGACGCCGGACACGGCCAAGAAGACCGATAAGAAAGCTGCCACGAAGCCCAAACCAAAGCGCCCTAGCCGAGATCAGATGCTGGCCTTGCGCGCCGAGGTGCGAAAATGCGAAGCACGAATGGCAAAGATCGAAGAAATGCGCGACAAGCTGGCCACGAAACTCGCCGATCCCGAGCTTTATGAAGACGGGCGCGCCGGGGATCTTGGGGTCTGGCAAAAGAAATATGCCGAAGTGATGGAGGCCATGGACAAGGCCGAGGATCTTTGGATGAGTGCGCAGGATAAGCTTGAAAAAGCAGAGGCTTAAAGATGGATTTTGATCTATTTATTCCGTCCTTCGTGACCCTGTTCGTGGTGATGGACCCCATTGGCATTTCGCCTTTGTTCATGGCTCTGACGCAGGGGATGAGCGCGGCCAAACGCCGGGCCGTCGCAATTCGTGCTTGTATCATCGCGGGCGTGCTTTTGACGCTGTTTGCCTTCCTTGGTGAAGGGGTGTTGAACTTCCTCGGCATCTCGATGCCGGCCTTCCGCATCGCGGGCGGTATCCTTCTTTTGCTGACGGCCTTGGACATGCTGTTTGAACGGCGCACGCAGCGCCGCAAGGACCAGTCGGAAGAGACCGAGAGCGAAGATGACCCGTCCGTCTTTCCGCTGGCCATGCCGCTAATTGCCGGTCCCGGCTCGATCGCCACGGTGATCTTGCTGGCGGGCCAAGGGGACGGTCTGGCGGGCGTTGGGCTGGCTCTGGTCGTTATGTCGCTGGTTCTGGTCATCGCCTTTGTCCTGTTCAATGCAGCTCCGCTGTTAGAGCGTTTGTTGCGCGAAACCGGGATCAAGGTGGTCACGCGGCTTCTGGGCATGCTGCTGGCCGCTTTGGCAGTGCAGTTCGTGTTGGAAGGTCTACGTGATTTCGGGCTGATGGGCTGATCAAACGCCGTACGCGGCATGCTGACCCGGTGACATTCTCACCCGGCGTTCCTATATCGGAACTATGACCGGAGACGACATCGCCAGACTTGCCTATCTCGCCTTACTGCTGACTGCAGTGGGCGGCTATTTCGTGGCTGAAAGCCGTGCCAATCTGGGCCAAAACCTACGGCATGCGCTAATCTGGGTGCTGATTTTCGTGGGCGTTTTGGCGGGCGTCAGTCTGTGGAGCGACATCCGCGACGACATCTCTCCGCAACAATCCGTCATTCAGGACACCGGCCAGATCGTGTTGCCCCGCGCCTTTGATGGTCACTTCTACGCCACCTTAAGGATGAATGGTCAACCTATTGATTTCATTGTAGACACCGGGGCTAGCAACATCGTCCTCACCAAAGAGGACGCGGCCCGGATCGGCGTCGAAATGAACGCCTTGCGTTTCTATGGCCGCGCGATGAGCGCAAATGGCGAGGTCCGCACGGCGCCCGCCCGCATCGCCAAGGTCGAGCTTCTTGGCGTTCAGGACTTCGGGGTCGAGGTCTGGGTGAACGAAGGCGAAATGCCCCGTTCGCTTCTGGGCAACGATTATCTGCAAAGGTTCGAGAAAATCGAGATCAGCCGCAATCAGCTGGTCCTGACGCGCTAAGCATCAAGCGTCTTCGGGCGCGGTCGAGGCCTTCATCTCCCACCGACCGCTTTCTTGGCTCCAATATTTTGCCGTGACACCCGCGTTCTTTACCGCCATCCACTGAGTGCGCGCATGCGCGACCGCGTCGGGATCATTCCCATCGAACACGACAAACACGCGTGTATGCCCATGCATGTCATCTTCGGAAATCTCGGCGCCGTCGATGGCCATCAAGGCCTGCGCGTCGTTGGGATTATCCGGTGTACTGGTCAACAGGATCGGCTGTTGCGCGTCCTGTGGGCCACCCGCCTGCCCGTGCGGTAGAAATCCATCTTCCGGGTGCAGCCACAGACGTTCATCCAGCCAGTTCAGCCGCGCCGCGTTCGGACCACGCACGCAAACACGCCAGCCCGCTTGCAGGCTGCGCTCCAACAGCATGGGCAGGGCAGCTTCCAGCGGGGACCGGGTCAGGTGATAGAAGAAGACCTCGCCATGCGCGGTGCCTTCTGTTCCATTGTCGCCGGTCCCTGCAGTCTCACTCATGCGCTTAGCCTTCGAACTGGTCTTTCACCAGACGGTTCAGGGCCAAAACACCCCAGCCGGTCGCGCCTTTCGGAGCCAAGGGGCTTTCGCCGGACAGCTGGGCGGTGCCCGCGATGTCCAGGTGGATCCACGGTTGGTCGTCTTTCACGAAACGGCCCAAAAACTGCGCTGCGGTCACCGATCCAGCCGCGCGTCCGCCCACGTTCTTGATGTCCGCCTTATGCGACTTGATCAGCTTGTCATAGCCCGGCCCCATCGGCATCCGCCACGCACCTTCGCCCTCGGCATCGGCGGCTTTCAGGAAGTTGTTGCAAAACGCATCGTCATTCGAAAATACGCCCGTGTTTTCATGGCCCAAGCCGATGATAATCGCGCCGGTCAGGGTGGCCAAATCGACCATCGCGGCGGGTTTGTATTCCTCCTGCGCGTGCCACATCACATCGCACAGAACCAAGCGGCCTTCGGCGTCTGTGTTGATCACCTCGATCGTGGTGCCTTTCATCGAGGTCACGATGTCGCCCGGACGTTGCGCACGTCCGTCCGGCATGTTTTCGACCAGCCCAACAAGCCCGACCACATTGGCCTTGGCCCCACGCAGCGCCAGCGTTTTCATCACGCCCGAGACCGTACCTGCACCGCCCATATCCATGGTCATGTCTTCCATGCCCGCACCGGGCTTGAGACTGATGCCACCGGTGTCAAACACGACTCCCTTGCCGACCAGTGCCAGCGGAGCTACGCCCTTCTCGCCTTTCAGCCACTCCATAATGACAACCTTGGAAGGGCTTTCCGACCCCTGCCCCACGCCCAGAAGCGCGCGCATACCAAGAGCTTCCAGCTCGGGTTCGTCCAGCACTTTTACGGTGACGCCCAGATCCTTCAGCGCCTCAAGACGGGCCGCGAACTCGGTTGTGGTCAAGACGTTTGCGGGCTCGTTCACCAGATCGCGGGCAAAGAACACGCCTTCCGACAGGGCTTTCACGTTGTCAGTAGCAGCCTCGAAATTTTCAGGTTTCGAGACCATGACCGAAAGGCTGCCACCCTCCGGCGCATCTTCGTTGGTCTGGTGATCGTCAAACGCATAGGCACGCAAGCTGGCCCCCAGCGCCAGTTCATCTGCGTGTTTCAGCGGCCCCGCCAAAACCAGAAGATCCTTGCCCAGCAGAGCCTTCCCGATCTTACCACCTGCCTTACGAGCAGCGGTCTCATCGGCGCGCGGGGTCAGGCGAAGAACCTGAACGGCCTCGGCCTCCATCCCTACGGGCCACGCCAAATCCTGCGCATCGCCGTCTTTCATCTTCTCAAAAGCTTCGCTTTCGGTGAAGCGCACAAGCGCGCCCCGCATCAGCTTGTTCACGCGGCGCGCCGCTGGATGCAGCTTGCCGGGTTCGGACAGAACCACGGTGACTCGGCCCTTGTGGGTGCCAATCGCATCAAGGTCGATTTCGGTGAAGCTTGGAAGGATCGGAGCGGTCATGACGGGTCCTTTATTTGGCAGGTTTCTGCCATTGGTAGCCCCCCGCCGCAGGTTTGACCAGATAGCAGTTTTCCCCGCCCGTCGGATGGTTTAGAAACCTGACCACAAGATGTTGCGCTCACAGGGGGGAACGTGGCCAGATTCGACCGGTATATGCTGTCGCAGCTTGTGGTGCTGTTCGGCTT
>CALJDH010000076.1 GCA_938023895.1 uncultured Aliiroseovarius sp. | reverse complement strand
TGGTACTGGTCCTTGCAGAACCCTTCGTTCAGGGTCATCGCCGGGGCGCCGCGCAGGCTGCCGTCCAGATTGTAGGTCCAGGCGTGATAGGGGCAGACAATGGCGCGGGTCTTGCCGTTTCCGTGCAAGAGCGTCGACATGCGGTGCAAGCAGACATTCGACATGGCGCGCAGCTCGCCGTCGCGATCACGAATGACCAAAACCGGCTGACCGGCAAGCTCGCAGGTGGTGTATTGGCCCGGCTCTTTCAGCGCGTCGGCCCGGCCCACACAGAACCAGTCTTTCGAGAAGATATGCTCCAGTTCTTCCTTCAGGAACGCGTCGGAGGTGTAGACCGAAGGCGGCATGGCATGGGCCTGTTCGAAGGGCTGAGCGGTGTTCTGGCGAAGCTCTTCTACGGGGTCGATATGATCTTTTGCCATCTGTGTATCTCTCTCGTGTAACTTATTCTGCAGCCGAGGACACGACAGCCGCCGGGCCCTCATAGTCCAGATAGGCGCGCTGGATTGCTATCTGATCAGCGACATGTTTGGCGTCGTGCCAGACCCCCCACAGGAAGGTCGACCCGCGGCGGGATTGCCACGGCAGGCCAAGGAAATAGACGTCCGGTTCGACCGAGACGCCGCGCTGGTGGATCGGCGCGCCTTTGTCGTCGAAAGCGTCGAATTTCATCCAGTCGAAATCCTGCCGGAATCCGGTGGCCCAGATGATCGTGGTGATGCCTTCCTTGGCCAGATCGACCTTGCGGATCGGGTTGGTCAGGCAGTCGGGGTCGGGATAGGCCACACGGGCTTCGGGTTCTTCCGGCAGGGTCAGTCCGGTGCGGTCCAGATAGGCGTCGGCGGCGTCCAGCATCCCGTAATAATTCGCGTCACCTGCGGCCACATTAGCTTGTAGATCGTCGCGGAAGGTCAGAGTGTCATCAAGGAACCCGTCGGCCATGCCCAGAAGCGTCACGCCTTCGCCCGCAAGGCGGCGGAAATCCATCGTGTTGCCGCCATATGCGCCGCTTACGGCGATGGTTACATGTTCGGTCCCCGGTGCAGGCGCCGCCATATCCCACAGGCCTAGAACGCCCAGCCACCAGACGAAATCGCGGCCGCGATAGCGGCGCGGCGGGCGGTCATGCGGTCCGACCGACAGGAACACCTTGCGGCCCGCGCGGTTCAGCTCGTCCGCGATCTGGGCGCCTGAAGATCCAGCCCCAACCACCAGCACAGCCCCCTCGGCAAGCTGCGCGGGGTTCTTGTAGTGGTAAGAGTGGATCTGTTCGACCTTTGCGGTTTCTGGCACGATGGGCGGAATGACCGGATGCTGGAAAGCACCGGTTGCGGCAACGATTCGCTTGGCATGAATCTCGCCGTCCGAGGTTTCCACCCGGAACCCGGCCTGATCGGGCAGGCGTTCGGCTTTCAGCACCTCGACCCCGGTGCGCACGGGGGCGTGTACCATCTGCGCATATTCTTCCAGATAGTCGGCCACACGGTCTTTCGTCACGAACGCGTCCGGGTCGTCGCCTTTGAACTCAAGGCTGGGAAAGCGGTCGTGCCAGACGGGTCCGTTGGTTACCAGCGCATCCCAGCGCGCAGACCGCCATGCCTCGGCGACGCGGTTCTTTTCCAAGATCAGATGCGGTACGCCGCTGTTTCCAAGGTGTTCGCTCAGGGCGATTCCGGCCTGTCCAGCACCAACAACAAGCGTATCAATGGTTTCAACGGGCATGTGTCTGGTCCTTTGTCTGAATGTCGTCTCGGCGCAGAGGAAGGGGTGAGTCGGCCTTCGTCTTACGGTCGCCTTACATTGTCATTTTGGGACCAACGGGAAAGAAAGTTATAAGTCAGCTTAGATTAGGCAAAACCTAATGATCGCACTTGCGAAAAAGGAAAAACCTAATCGGGCAGTTGTAAATGCTGGATGCGCCCTAACCCAGACACAAGAAAACGGGGCGTGACCACGCACGCCCCGGCCTGTGTCAGCGCATCACAAACGGATTGGCCATTGGCTGATCCGAGGTGCTGATCCATGTGGTTTTGGTGCGGGTGTAATCCAACACCGCCTCAAGCCCCGCCTCGCGGCCATAACCTGACTGGTCATAGCCTCCGAACGGCGCGATGGGGGATACGGCGCGATAGGTGTTCACCCAGCAAATCCCTGCCTTCAGCCGCGACGACACGCGATGCGCGCGGGCGACGTTTTCGGTGAAGACACCGGACCCAAGCCCGAAGGGTGTGGCGTTGGCGATCGCGATGGCTTCCTCTTCCGTGTCGAAGGGGATCAGGGACATCACGGGGCCGAACATCTCGACCTTCAGGGTCTCAACGTCGGTGTTGGGGCATTCGACCAGCGTCGGCGCCATGTAGTTGCCGGGGCGGTCCAAGGCGGCGCCCCCGAACCGGATGGTTGCGCCGTTATCGCGGGCGGCTTGCAATGTCGCCTCGATGGTCTGGACCTGTGCCTTGGTGCAGAGTGGGCCGATATGGGTGTCCGCCGACAGGGGATCGCCGACGACGACCGATTGCATCTTGTCCTCGATCCGCTGGGCCAGCGCGTCAAAGATCGACCGATGCACCAATCCGCGAGACCCCGCCACGCAGCTTTGCCCTGAGGCACCGAAATTCCCGGCGATCAGGCCATTGGCCGCACCGTCCAGATCGGCGTCCTCGAACACCAGAATGGGGGACTTGCCGCCGAGTTCCAGCGAGGTCACCGCGAAGTTTTCCGCCGAGTTGCGCACCACATGCCGTGCCGTTTCCGGCCCTCCGGTAAAGGCGATGCGGTCCACATCCGGGTGGCGGGTCAGCGGGATGGCGCAGTTTTCAGCGTCGCCCGTGATGACCGACACGACGCCGGGCGGGAAGCCTGCTTGTTCAATCAAACGCGCGAATTCCAGCATCGGGGCAGGCGCGATTTCAGACGCTTTCAGCACCACGGAACAGCCCGCCGCCAAAGCCGGACCCAGCTTGGTCGCGGTCAAAAACATCTGCGCGTTCCACGGCACGATGGCGACGACCACGCCGATGGGCTCGCGCCGCGTAAAGACGTGCATGTCGGGCTTATCGATGGGCAGAACCGCCCCT
>CALJDH010000075.1 GCA_938023895.1 uncultured Aliiroseovarius sp. | reverse complement strand
ATCTGGGGGCCAGCATCCTGCATCGGGTCTTCTTTTGCCAGCATCGCCGCGCGGCCTTCCGGCAGCGGCGCACGACCGGCGAAACGATCCAGCAAAGCGCGGAAGCGACGGGGGCGCCAGATGTGACGCAGCAAGGCGGCTTTGCGACGGTCCGTGGTTTTCAACCCGCGCACGGCTGCCAGAAGCAAACCCATATCCCCAGTGGCCGCCCGCAGCGACAGGGGGGCGAGTGCCTCTTGGATAAAGGCAAAGACTTCGGCGTCCGCCTCGATGGGCGCGTCACGGTCAAAGACCTCGTAACCAACTTGGAAGTACTCCGAGGCGCGGTGGGTGGCCTCTTCCTGTGCGCGAAAAACCTCGCCCATATAGGTATAGCGGGCGGGTTCAGCGCCGTCGGCCATGTGCATCTGCACGACCGGAACGGTGAAGTCGGGACGCAGCATCGCTTCGCCGCGGATCGGGTCGTGGGTCACGAAAGCACGGCCCCGGATGTCCTCGCCATAGAGGTCCAGAAGCGTGCCCGCAGGTTGCAGGATATCCGCTTCGACGGCGGTGGCCCCTTTGGCTTCAAAGACCCCCATCAGGCGGGCGGCTTCGGCCCGGATCTGTGCCTTGTCAGTCATCAGACGCCTCGATGATTTCACGCACCTTAGCGACCATGTCCGCGCGGTCGCATTCGAACTGACTGGGGCGTTCTTTCCACTCCTCAAGCGTGGCGCTTTCGGCGATCTTGGCGCCCAGCACCAAGTCCTTGATCTGCACCTTGCCCGCGTCGAACTCGTCCGAGCCTGCAATGACAGCTACGGGCGAGTTGCGCTTGTCCGCGTATTTCAACTGGTTGCCGAAGTTCTTGGGGTTGCCCAGATAGACCTCGGCCCGGATGCCTGCATTGCGCAAGTCCGACACCATCGACTGGTAATCCGCCAGGCGCGATTTATCCATCACGGTGACGACAACAGGGCCAACGGCCTTGCCGCCCATTCGACCCTTGGCGCGCAACGCAGCCAGCAGACGGTCAACGCCAATCGAAACGCCGGTGGCCGGAACGGCCTGCCCGGTGAAGCGTTTGACCAGATCGTCGTAGCGGCCCCCGCCAGCAACGGACCCGAACTGGCGCGGACGGCCTTTTTCGTCTTGAATTTCGAAGGTCAGTTCAGCCTCGAACACCGGGCCGGTGTAGTAGCCCAGACCACGCACGACCGAGGGGTCGATCTCGATCCGGTCGGGACCATAGCCCTGTGCGGCCAGAAGATCGGCGATCTGTTCCAGCTCGGTAATGCCTTCCGCGCCAATGGCGCTTTCGCCCACGGCGGCACGCAGGTTGGTCAGCGTTTCCTCGGCGGTTGCACCCTTCGAGGTCAGGAAAGCCAGCACCGGCTCGGCCTGTTCTTCCGACAGGCCCACGCCGTCGATGTAAGCGCCGGACGCATCCAGACGCCCCTTACCCAACAGCTCGCGCACGCCGGACTCGCCGACCTTGTCGAACTTGTCGATGGTGCGCAGAACGGCGTCACGTTCGGGGCCTTCGCCCACGCCCATGACTTCCAGCACGCCATTCATAACCTTGCGGTTGTTCACCCGCACCAGATAGTCGCCGCGCGGGATGCCGACGGTTTCCAGCGTGTCGGCCAGCATGGCGCAGATTTCCGCATCCGCAGCCATCGAAGCCGTGCCCACGGTATCCGCATCGCATTGATAAAACTGGCGGAAACGTCCAGGGCCGGGCTTTTCATTGCGCCAGACCGGACCCATCGCATAGCGACGATAGGGCGTCGGTAGGTCGTTGCGATGCTGTGCATAGACGCGGGCCAAAGGCGCGGTCAGATCATAGCGCAGGGCCATCCAGTCGCCATTGTCCTTCTCGTCAAACTCCTGCCACGCGAAGACGCCTTCGTTCGGGCGATCCACGTCGGGCAGGAACTTGCCCAGCGCCTCGACCGTTTCCACAGCCGAGCTTTCCAGCGCGTCAAAGCCATAGCGATGATAAACCGCCGCAATCTGGTCGAGCATATGTTTACGCTCGTCCACTTCCGCTCCGAAATAGTCGCGAAATCCCTTGGGCGTGATTGCCTTGGGGCGGGGCTGTTTTTTCTGCTTGGCCATGTCTGGTCCCGGTTCATATAAGTGTCGCGGGCGGTCTAGCGGATGGGGGCGGTGGGAGCAAGGAAAGCCTGTGTTTCTTCACAATTTACCGCCATGTGTGGATTTCGCTGGGCGAGCGCGGCTGAGCAGGTTATCACGCCGCCATGTCACAAGATCGCATCACCCAGCTTGAAGAAACCGTCGCGCATATGACCCTTTTGGTCGATGAATTGAACGAGGTTGTCACCAAACAGGACGCGGAACTTGCCCGTCTGTCGCATCTTGTGCGCATCCTGACTGAACGCGAGGCCGAGCGAGAACAGGGCAATTCCGGCGGGGTTGTATTGGGCGATGAACGCCCCCCGCACTACTGACTTTCTCGCCCAAAGGGTCTTGGGGCCAAGCCCCTAGACTTCCTCGACATCAATCACATCATTCAGCGATTTTAGCGCGCCTTTGACCTGTGGGTTCAGCGGGAAAGACTGGCCAAGGGTCATCTCGACCTCGCCAGGCAGGCTGGGATCCATCAGGCAGACGGACACCTCGCCGGGGCGGGCGTTGCGCGCCTTGGCCGCCGCATCCTGCAGGACCGAGGCCACCTGTGCCAGCGCCGAGGCGTTTTCGAGGTAGAGCTTCAGCGCCATCCCCCCCACATCCGACACCACATTGTCGATGGGCGAGATTGAGCGGGCCAGAAGTTTCAGTTGATCGGCCTCCATCGTCGCTTCGACCGTGACAACGACATTCGAGCCGGTCTCTAGATAATCGCGACATTTCTCCAAGACGTCCGAGAAAATCGTGACCTCGTACTGGCCGGTCGGGTCAGTCAGCTGTGCGAAGGCGAAACGGTTACCGCGCGCGGACTTGCGTTCCTGACGTCCCGCGACGGTGCCTGCCAATTTTGCCACCATCGCGCCGCGCTCGGCTTTCTTTTCAAGCTCTTGCAGCGACAAAACCTGCTTGCGCTTCAGCGCGGCCATGTAGTCATCCAGCGGGTGGCCGGACAGGTAGAAGCCAATCGCCTTTTGCTCTTCCGCCAGTCGTTCGCTGGGCAACCAGTCGCCCACGGGCGACAGGCGCGGTTCGGGCAGGTCGTCGCCAGCCTCGCCAAACAGCGACACCTGATTGGACGCGCGCTGTTCATGGATCGCTGCCGAGTAACTGACCAAACCATCAAGGCTGTCAAAGATACGGCGGCGGTTTTTATCCAACTGATCGAAGGCACCAGCGCGGGCCAGCATCTCCATCGGGCGTTTACCGACGCGTTTCAGGTCGACCCGGCGGGCGACATCAAAGAGCGTGGCGAAGGGCTTGTCGACGCCATCCACCTTGCGCCCCTCGACCACCAGCTTCATCGCCTCGATGCCCACATTTTTCAGCGCGCCCAGACCGTAAACCACCTTGCCGTCCTTCACGCTGAAGGTCTCGAGCGAGCGGTTCACGCAAGGCGGCACGATCTCGATATCCATGCCGCGCCGCACTTCGTTGGCGTAGACGGACAGCTTATCGGTCAGGTGAATATCGCAGTTCATCACGCCGGCCATGAACTCGACCGGGTGGTTCGCTTTCAGCCATGCGGTTTGATAGCTGACCACCGCATAGGCGGCGGCGTGGGATTTGTTGAAGCCGTAGTTCGCGAACTTTTCCAGAAGGTCGAAAACTTCCGAGGCTTTCTTGGCAGGCACACCGTTTTCGGCAGCACCTTTTTCAAACTTCGGACGCTCGGC
>CALJDH010000074.1 GCA_938023895.1 uncultured Aliiroseovarius sp. | reverse complement strand
ACAGTCCCAGAAGGTGATCCCCGCATCCGGGAAAATGTCCGAAATCGGCATCATCGCCGACCCGATAATACCAAACGCATGCTCAATCCCATGCATCTGAAGCACTTTTACAAACGCTTCTTCCGTGGTCATCTTCATTGTGACGCTCTCCCTTGAAATGGTGGTAGGGCGACGCGTTCACTTCGTCCGCCCAAGCAGTTTTCCTAGATCATTTTTAGGCAGCGGACCCCTGTCTCTATAGGGCCAGTTATCTCGGCTATCTGGTGCCAGATTTTACAGCGGCTGAAATTTCATCCGCGATAAGGGAAATCCCTTCGGTGATGCGTGTAGCCGGAATCGAGCTATAGGCGATCCGATAGAAGTTGGTGGGCTGATTTGGACCGCGGAAGAATGGTGTGCCGGGTTCGATCAAGACGCCCTTGGCGTTAAGAGATCCCGCCAGTTGACCCATATTCACCCCTTCCGGCGCACGCATCCAGAAGGCTGATCCTCCAAAAACACCGCGTCCTGCTATGCTTAGCCCCGTATCTTCGATGGCTTGATTCATGACTTCGCGTCGTTCCTGATAGGCTCCTCCCATACGGCGTATCAAAGCGTCGTAATGGCCCAAGGACAAGAAATAGGCGACGGTGCGTTGGATCAGGCCGGGCGGATGGCGCAGCACGGCAGACCGAAGCGCACGAGCTTCGCGGATGAAGGGCTCGGACCCGACCATGTAACCAAGGCGTAGCCCTGGAAATAACGATTTCGAGAAACTGCCCACATAGATCACCCGCCCTTCGCGGTCCAAGGATTTCAACGCGGGCGAGGGGGGCTTCAGAAACGACATCTCGAAATCATAATCATCTTCCACGATTACCGCGTCCAGTTCCTTGGCGCGGGCCAACAGCGCCTTGCGCCGTTCGATCGGCATAGTGGCGGTGGTCGGGCTGTGGTGGCTGGGCGTCGTGAAGATGACATCGGTGCCGTCAGGTAGTGCCTCGGGCGGTAGGCCGTCGCGGTCGACAGGGATATCAACCAGATGGCAGCGACTTTGGGTCAGCACGTCGCGGAGTGAGTAATAGCACGGGTCTTCAATCGCAGCGGTGCGGCGCTGGGTTAGCAGGATTTGCGCAGCCATCCACAGCGCGTTCTGCGCGCCCAACGTGATCAGGATTTCTTCGGGACGGGCCAGAATGCCGCGACGCGGAAGAATGTGGCGGGCAATGAATTCGATCAGTTGCGGATCATCCTGATCATAGTAGTCGCCCATCATCACTTCGTGGTCCTTGTGACCAAGCGCGCGGAGGGCGCAAAGACGCCATGCGTTGTGGTCAAACAGCTTGGGATCGGCTTGACCATAATTGAAGGGATATTTCTGTTGCCGCCAGTTCTGCGGTTTTTGGGGTGTGCTGCCACCGGTGAAATGATTGCCGATGGCGCGATGCCAGTCGACCTTATCCTCGCCGCGGGCGCGAGGCTGGAAGCTGGGCGGTTCCGGCGCGTTTTCCGAGACATAGAAGCCAGATCGCCCCTTGGAGGACAGGTAATCGTTCGCCTGAAGTTCAGTATAGGCAAGCGTCACGGTGATCCGGCTGACTCCAAGATGGGTTGATAGCTTGCGGGTCGAGGGCAGTTTTTCGCCGCGGGGCAGGCGCCCGGACAGGATTGCTTCGGCAATCATCTGTTGGATCTGCGCTTGAAGCGTGCCTTGGGCGTCGGGGTCCAGAAAGAATGTCTCAACAGGTGCTGCCATAGGGGCACCTTATATTGGACTTAGTTGGGGCGCAATCTGGATATACTCAACTTCTCAGCGATTTGACGAGATCCACGCCGACATTAGCCCCGCATCTCGGAAGCATTCGTCAGGGACAGAGCGGCGTTTGGCGCGTGCGATGCGCTCGGCAAAGGCTACCTGTTTCGAGGTCGCCCGTGTGTCGCGTGGCTGTGCCGCGCGGGCTTTTAGACGGGCCTGATGCTCGCCAATCCAACCTGACAGGGCAGCACGATCTTGCGCCACGTCTGCCGGAATGGCCGCGCCAAGCTTTGACGCAATCGCGCGGGCATAGTCCGTCTGTTTCGGCGTAGGGGGCAGGCTTCTGGGCTGGGCCATGGCGCGTTCCTTTGTTCCATTTGCATGAGAACAAACATAGAACAAAATGGTTAATTGTCTAGCCCTCGAGGGTCACAGGATGGTGAGCGCCCCTATTTTCTTGGCTTCTCAAGTCGCCATGTCAGGTTTGCCCGGACAGCGGGCCATTCCGACGCGATGATCGAATAGACCGCTGTGTCGCGTAGAACGGCGTTGCCCTGATCCATGTGGCTGCGCAACACTCCATCCAATTTAGCGCCCAGCCGTTCAATGGCGGCCCGGCTTTGATGGTTCATGAAATGGGTGCGGAACTCGACCGCGATGCAGTTCAGATCGTCAAAGGCATGGGACAGAAGTAGCCGCTTGGCTTCGGTATTTAACGGGCTGCGTTGAACGGACGGGCGATACCAAGTCGATCCGATCTCGACCCGCTTGTTGGTGGCGTCGATATTCATGAAGGTCGTCATGCCGACGGGCGTGCCATCTGGCGTCATCACGCAGAAAGGCAGCATCGACCCCGCGTCTTGTAGTGACAGGCGTCGGGTGATTTCGCCCTCCATCTCTTCAGGCTTGGGCACCGATGTATACCACAGGCGGTGGAGCTCTCCGTCCGCGCTGGCCTCTTTCAACGCCGGTGCGTGGTTCTGATTGAGTGGAGCGAGCGTGACGTGATCGCCGGCAAGGGTGACGGGGGCTGGCCACATGATACAGGTCCTTTCGTTGTACCTGATCGAAATGCAAAAAAGGTGGCCCTGTTTCCAGAGCCACCTTTGAATAATTTGACCAGTCCAATTTTAGCCGCGTTAGCCAAAGACCTTGGTCAGAGCGTTGTCCACAGCTTCGCAAATCCGGTCGATGTCCTGCTCGGTCGCGATAAGGGCCGGGCTGAAGCACAGCGTGTTGTTGCGGCCGGGCAGCGAGCGGTTGGTCGCGCCGATGATCACGCCCTGCGCGCCACAATCGGCAACAACGGCACCGACTTCGGCTTCCGAAACCGGTTCTTTGGTCTCGCGGTCTTTGACCAACTCGGCACCTAGGAACAGACCCTTGCCGCGCACGTCGCCAATGACAGCGTGCTTTTCAGCCAAAGCCTTCAGGTTCGCCATCATGCGCTCGCCCATCTTGGTGGTGTTTTCCAGCAGGCCCTCATCTTCGATGATGCGCAGGTTTTCCAGTGCAGCAACCGGACCAGCGGTGCAGCCACCAAAGGTCGAGATGTCGCGGAAATAACCCATCGGGTCCGACGCGTCTTCTTTGAACATGTCAAACACGCGCTCGGTGGTCACGCAGCAGGCAATCGCTGCATAGCCCGAGGCCACGCCTTTCGCCATGGTGACGAAATCGGGCTTGATGCCATAGTGCTGATAACCAAACCAGGTGCCCGTACGACCCAGACCGCAAACAACTTCGTCGATATGCAGCAGGATGTCGTATTTCTCGCAGATCTCCTGCACGCGCGGCCAATAGCCTTCGGGCGCTTCGATGACGCCGCCACCAGCGGTGATGGGTTCAAGGCACAGGGCGCCAACGGTGTCGGCGCCTTCGCGCAGGATGACCTCTTCAATCGCGTCAGCGGCGGCGCGACCGAACTCGGCGCCCGACAGATGCTCCAGCCCCAACTCGTGCTTGCGGTACTCCATGCAGTGCGGCACGCGGATGAAGTCCGGTGCAAAGGGACCGTATTGCGCGTTGCGCTCGTCCTGACCGCCTGCCGACATGGTGGCAAGGGTCGAACCGTGATAGTCGCGGTCGCGATACAGGATCTTGGTCTTTTTGCCGCCGTAACGCTTGTGGGCGATTTGGCGGATCATTTTGAACGCTTTTTCGTTCGCCTCTGAACCCGAGTTCGTGATGTAGACGCGGCTCATGCCGGGCATCTTTTCGATCAGCTTTTCAGAGAACAGCGCGCCGGGGATCGAGCCCGCAGCGGCGGCGAAATAGTTCATCTTCACCAGCTGGTCACGCACAACGTCTGCGATGGTTTCGCGGCCATAGCCAACATTCACGGTCCAGACCCCACCCGAAACGGCGTCGATATATTCTTTACCGCTCTGGTCCCAGACGCGCATCCCTTTGCCTTCCACGATGATGCGGGGATCACCGGTTTCAAAGGGCTTGTGCTGGGTCAGGTGGTGCCATACGTGGGCCTTGTCGGCCTCGACAACGTGGCTGATATCGTTTTCTTTGATTTGACCGTCCATGACGTCCTCCGGTGCTGAAGGTTCCCCGTGCGAAGCGGGCCGTGGGAACAGAGATTCTTTGATCAAATATCTTCTCGGAAATCAGAAACGAAAATAGGGCCAGCCCGCTATTAGAATATGTCCAGAATTGGGGCGAAATCGTGGGCGGTGCGGGGCAATCTGGCTGGCTATCCTTGAAATATAACACGGAATGCGCGCGAAAGCTGGAATTCCCCGCAGGATTTGCTTAACTGCCCGCATGGCTGGACAAACCGAAATCGTGCTGAATGCAATCCTGACGTCGATTGACAGGGGCGAACTGTCGCCCGGCGAGGCGATCGATGAAAACGCACTGATCGCCCAATACGAGGTCTCGCGCACCCCGCTTCGTGAAGCGTTGTTGCGGCTAGAGGCGATGGGATTGGTCACGCGTCCGCCGCGCAAGGGTGCGGTGCTGTTCAAGCCCAGCTTTGAAGAGTTCCTGTCCATCCTTGAAGTAAACGCCCAATTGGAAGGGCAGGCGGCGGGGTTGGCCGCGCGGCGGATCGGGGCTGAGGATGGAGCCGCCTTGATGCAGATTGTCGAGGCTTGCGAGGTCCATGCGCGCGATAAGGGGGATGATGATCCCAACGGGTATTACGCCCTAAACCTCGCGTTCCATAAAAAGGTGGCCGAGGCAGCGGGGAACCCGTTCCTTCTGGAAATGATCAAGATGAACGGGCGCAAGTTGATCGCCTATTACCGTGCCCGCTATCGCAATCCCGGTGCGATTGCCGAAAGCGCCCGCGAACATCGGCAGATCGCCGAACTGATTTTGGCCCATGACGTGGACAAGGCGCGCGCCTTGATGACTGAACATGTACTGTTTGATCGGGTGACCGTGACGGATTTGTTGGCCGCGCTTGGCTAAGGGCTAGCTCTTGGCCTTTGCGTGCTCAAAGAAGCGCGCAATCCATTCTGCGAACTGAGGACCATCCGCAGGCAGCGCCAGAGAGGTACGGGCACGTGTGATCACCTCTGGTGGCTTCTCTGCTTCCAACTCGTCAATCAAGGCTGCGATGAAGCCCGGCGTCATTTCCGGGTGGTTCTGCGTGGTGAAGATATGATCCTCGATGCGGAAACCGCCGATAGGGCAGCCTTCGGAGGTCATGATGTTTGTCGCCCCTTCGGGCATGTGCGTCACTTGCTCGATATGCGCGCCGTAGAGTCGGAATGGCTGCGTTGCGACCCACGGGGCAGGGGTGCTGATGGCCATCTCGGTCGACCCGAAAACCCAGCCACCGGGATTGGTTTCGACTTTACCACCAAGCGCTTTTGCAATGGCCTGATGCCCGAAACAGGCACCGAAGAGGGGCCGTTGTTGGGCATGTAGAGTGCGGATCAGTTCTGACAGCTGTTCGACCCATGCATCCGTGTCATGGACCGATGCCGGGCTGCCGGTGATCACGAAACCATCAAAGCTTTCAAACTCTTGTGGGAAGTCGCCATCCTTCACGGAAAAGGTCACATAGTCCCAATCCGGGCGCTGACGGGACAGCAGTGCGGTCCACTTCTTGCCGTCCTTTGGGTGTTGGTTGGCAAAGCTGCTTTCATCGGTGTTGGCCATCAGAATTGCGATGCGCATGAATTCGCCCTTTACATATTTAACATGTTCTCTAATATATTTATAGACGCGCTATATACAACAGCTAAAACGCCAGGGAGATGCGCATGACCGTCTGGACCCCAACTGATGATGGATTTGCCGATCTGTCCAGTCACGACACGTTTGTAAATGGCGCCCCGCACAACACCTTCGCGCGTCTACGCCGTGAAGACCCGCTAAGCTGGACCGATTGGGACGGCGGCAAGGG
>CALJDH010000073.1 GCA_938023895.1 uncultured Aliiroseovarius sp. | reverse complement strand
CCATCGGTTTCACCGGTCATCGAAACCGACAGAGTGGTGTAGTAATCCGGGTTCCAGTCACCGGTGACGTCGTCATATACAACACCAAAGCCAGCTGCGCCCGAGAAACCAATCTCAGCAGAAGCGATACCAGCGGTTGCGACCAGAGCGGTCGAAGCGATCAGAATCTTTTTCATTTCGTTTTCCCTCATGAATTTTAAGAGTTGACCTCAATTCAGGGGAATCCGAATTGAGTATGCATCGTTCAATCCACCTTTCCGGCACTCATTGCAAGCCGACTGAAACGTCGAAAACCGAATGCAGGGCGTATTGGTGCTTCTATGCCACAGTTTCATTCTCGCAGTCGGCGAAAACCCGCAATATCAAGCGATTCTCTAAATATATGACTCATATAAGGCGCTTGGGAAAACGCTTGCCCGCCCGCAGGGGCTTATATACTAACAAGAGGAATTTTACTTATGGGGCTGTTTCATGGGCATCCTTAAAACGTCTGCTTTTGGTCTGTCATTGATCGCTATGCTTGGTCTTTCTGCCTGTGGTGGCAGCCGTGGATCTGTTGGCTCTGCCGGATCGGGCAATATTTTCGGGGGCGGCTCGAACGCGCAGCAACAAGGCGGTGGTCTTGGCCATACCCCTGAGGCTGAAGAACCGCGCGAAACCATCTGGGATCTGTTCAAGAACGTAGACGACCCCAACACCACGGTCGAAGTTAACCGCTATATCTGGAATGCATCGCTGGATGTGCTCAGCTTTATGCCCGTTCAGGCCGCTGATCCGTTCTCGGGCATTATCGTGTTTGGTTATGGCCGCCCGCCGGGTGGTGGCACCGCGTATAAGGCCACCGTATATGTACGCGACCCCGCGCTGGACGCGCGCTCGCTGTCGGTCGCACTATATACGCGCAGCGGCCCTGCCAGCGCCGAAGCCGTCCGCAAGGTCGAGGACGCGATCCTGACTCGTGCCCGCCAGCTACGTATTCGTGACGGCAAGCTGTAAAAGCATGTCGCTCAAAAGTGGGAACCGGTTTTGAGCTTCTCGGACATGCGTCATCAGCCAATAGGGCCGAAGGCCCTAGACCCGGATCGACCAGACTTATAAGACATGCGCCGGGCCCATAGCCCGGCGTTTTCACATCAAGGACCTGACGAATGTCGCGATACACTGCCGCAGATATCGAACCGAAATGGCAAGAAGCCTGGGACGAGGCCGGAATTTTCACCGCCAAGCGCGATGAATCGAAGCCGAAATATTATGTGCTCGAGATGTTCCCCTATCCGTCAGGCCGGATTCATATGGGTCACGTGCGCAACTATACGATGGGCGATGTGATCTCGCGCTATAAATCGTCCTGCGGGTTCTCGGTTCTGCACCCGATGGGTTGGGACGCCTTCGGGATGCCTGCTGAAAACGCGGCGATGGCGCAGGGCGGCCACCCCGGCACATGGACCTATGACAACATCAAGACCATGAAAGGTCAGATGCGTCCGCTGGGTCTGTCGATTGATTGGAGCCGCGAATTTGCCACCTGTGACCCGGAATATTACGGCCAGCAGCAGGCGATGTTCATCGACTTCATGGAGCGTGGTCTGGTTTATCGCAAGAACGCCACGGTGAACTGGGATCCGGTCGACATGACCGTGCTGGCCAACGAACAGGTCATCGACGGCTGCGGCTGGCGATCCGGCGCGCCGGTCGAACGTCGCGACCTAACGCAATGGTTCTTCAAGATCTCGGATTACTCGGGCGAGCTTTTGGACGCGTTGGACGGTCTGGACAACTGGCCCGAGAAAGTGCGCACCATGCAGGCCAACTGGATTGGCCGCAGCCAAGGTCTGCAATTCAGCTTTGAGCGTGTAGATGGTGGTGAGTCGATCGAAGTCTATACGACGCGCCCCGACACCCTGAACGGTGCCAGCTTTGTCGGCATCTCGCCCGATCACCCGATTTCCAAGGCGCTGGAAGCCGAAAACCCCGAGATTGCCGCACAGCTTGTCGAAATGCGCAAAGGCGGCACCACCGCCGAGGCCATCGAGACCGCCGAGAAGCTGGGCTATGACACCGGCATCCGCGTGAAACACCCGCTGAACCCGGACTGGGAGCTGCCCGTCTGGATCGCGAACTTCATTCTGATGGATTACGGCACCGGCGCGATTTTCGCCTGTCCGGCGCATGACCAGCGCGATTTGGACTTCTGCCGCAAGTATGACCTGCCGGTCGTCGACACCTTCCTGTCTCTGGACGATCCGAAACCCGTCGAAAACGAAGCCTTCGTGCCGCCGAAAACCGAAAAGGTAAAATGGGTCGACCACTTCGCCGGCCTGGACGAGGCCACAGGCGAGGAAGCGATCGACGCCACCGTTAAGTTTGCCGAAAAGGCCGGCTGGGGCACAGGTGTCGAGAAATTCCGCCTGCGCGATTGGGGTCTGAGCCGCCAGCGTTACTGGGGCTGCCCGATTCCCGTGGTCCACTGCGACGATTGCGGCGTGGTAGCCGAGAAGAAAGAAAATCTGCCGGTCAAGCTGCCCGAGGATGTCACATTTGACGTGCCCGGCAACCCTCTGGACCGTCACCCGACCTGGCGCGACTGCGCCTGCCCGTCTTGCGGCAAGCCCGCCAAGCGTGAAACCGACACGATGGACACCTTCGTCGATTCGTCTTGG
>CALJDH010000072.1 GCA_938023895.1 uncultured Aliiroseovarius sp. | reverse complement strand
GTCTTGTAGCATCTGGTTGGTCGCGATGTCATAGGCTTTTTGGCGCCGCTGTCCTTTCATATGCGGGTCGCCTTCGTTTTGCTTGATCTCGTCCATCAGCTCTTTGTGGGACATGCGGTTTTTGCGCAGGTGCTCTTGCTTCTGCCACAGGAAATCGATCCCACCGATGACAAGTGCGACCAGCAGCACGATGGCAAAAAACTCGACAGATAGTTCCAGTAGCAACACCGACACCATACCGGGATTCAGGGCAAGAGCCGCCAGCATCTCGGGTAAGTTGACCCAGATGAAAATGCCCAGAATGACACTGTAGATCGACAGCTTCACGAAGCTTTTGAAGAACTCGAATAGGCCGGATCGTCCGAACTTGTTCTTGGCATTCGATAGCGGCGAGATCCGGTTCAGCTTTGGCATCAACTTTTCGGGCGAGACCACGAAGCTGCGGGTCACCACTGCCAGGCCCAGTACGGCAACCATCGGCATCAGTAGCCACGGGGTCAGGTGCCAAGCGATCGACGTAACGGCGTTCGCAAGCACGGGGCCGCCGCTGCCCTGAAAGGCGTTTTGCGCAAGCTGATCCGAGCGTTCCAACATCGCTGCAAACACACCCCCAAGCCCCGTCATCGTAGACCCCCCGACCGCAGTTGCGAGCAGCAGAAGAACCAAATAGGACATCGCGGTGTTGAGGTCCGAGGACCGGGCGACCTCGCCGCGTTTTCGGGCGTCGTCCAGTTTCTTCTGGGTTGGCTCGTGTTGCTTGCTGTCGTCGTCTTCGCTGGCCATCACCAGCCTCCGAACGGGTTCAGCAACAGCGCCTCAAATGCGCGTTGCCAAATGGGTAGCAACACAGGCGTTGTCAGGGCCAGCAAGATCAGTCCGCCCGCCGTGATGGCGGGGGCGCCGACGAAGGCGACCATCAGTTGCGGCATGGCGCGGTTGATCACGCCGAGCGCAACGTTGTAGAGCAGCGAAACGATCACGAAGGGTGCCGCTAGCGCGAAGGCAAAGCCGAAGGTGCGCGCAATATGCATGATGCCCCAATCGGAAAATCCTTGAGGATCCGGCAGACCCCCAACGGGAAAGACCTGATACGACAGGATAAACCCCTCGACGATCCGCACATGCAGTCCGAGCATCGCGGCCAAGGCCAGACCCGAGATCGTCAGGACGTGTCCGATGGCAGGCTGCGGGTCTGCGTTGTTGCCCCCCATCAATTGTGCAAGCGATGTGGACTGCGCTGCGATGCTGCCCGCGATCTGCAGGGACATGATGGCCAGGCGCAGGACGATCCCGAAGCCCAACCCGACAATCGGTTCGCTCATCAAGTAGATCGACGAGCTTAGCCGCTCGATCGAGGCGCCGATGGTGGTCGTCATAGCCGGGGTGACAATCACGGTGAATGCAAATCCCAGAAAGAGTCGTACCCGGACGGGGACCATGGTTTCGCCGAAAGCAGGAAGCAATGCCATCGCCGCACCCACGCGCAGAAACACCACAAAGCCCAGCATGAAAAACGCCTGAGATTGGGCCATGATCTGGGCGAGCTGTTCGTTCATGCGGGCACCAAGCCGACCAGCGACGGGCGGGCCTCGGTCCCGATTTCCTCGAACGAGAGGACAGGGTTTGCGATCCCTTTTGCGGATAGAACTGTGCGCAAAAACCGGCGTCGGCGGGACGAGGTGACGACGGCGGGGTAGATCCCGGTCTCTCCCGCCCGCGCGATCTTGTCTGCCACGGCGTTGGCCAAGCGATTGAACTCTTCCGGTGGGAGGGCGACCTCGCCTCGATCCGGGTCGAGTTGATGGGACTGAAAACAGGCCTCCCATTCAGGGGCTAACTGCACCAGCGGGATGGTGCCATCTTCGCGCTTTAGTTCGGCCAGAAGCTGGAAGTTCAGCCGTTGCCGGACGTGGTCGCAGATGGCCTCGGGGGTTCCGAAGACGGGGCGTGCTTCAGCCACGCTTTCCAAGATGACGGGTAGATTGCGGATGGAGACACGCTCTTCTAGCAGCAGGCGCAATACCGAATGCAGCAAATCGAGGGGAACTTTGTCTGGGACCAGTTCGTCCAGCAGCCGGCGATTGGCCTCGGCCCGGGCGGGGTCCGAGAGGTTTACAAATTCGTCCAGCAACCGGCGCAGCGCCTTGAGGCCCAGTAGCCGCGGGAAATTCTGCTTCATCACTTCCAGAAGGTGGGTGGCCAAAACTTCGGTGGGCGAGACCACGGCGCATCCGGCCAGAGCGGCTTGTTCCTGATCGCCATCTGCAATCCAACGTGCCGGAGCCTGATAGACGGGTTCAAGCACATCTTCGCCCTCGGGCAATAGGGTGTCATCCCCGCTGAGGATGATCAGTGCCTTGTCTGGAACCAGACGATTGCGCGCTTGCTCAACCCCTTGAATTTTAATGGTGTAGGTCCCGCTGGGAAGCGACCCGTTATCGGTCAGTCGAATTTCGGGCAGGATCAGACCAAAGGCACCGGCCGTGTGGTTGCGTATGCTGGAAATGCGTGCGTCCAGACCTGTGGCGGGATCCAGAACCATCGCGACCAGATCGGCCGCAAACTCCACATGGATATCGTCCAGATCGAGGATGTCGCCGATGCTTTCATCAGGTGTTTCAGGAATGCCTTCTTGCAACTCGTGGGCGTTTGACGCGTTTGCGGCTTCTTGTTGCTTCGCTGCCCACCAAGATGCGGTTCCCAAAACGATCGCCCCCAAGATGAAAGGCACGAAGGGAAGACCGGGGACCAATCCGAAGAGCCCCATCAGGAACGCCACTGTGGCAAGGGCCGAGGGATGCTTTCCAAATTGCGAGAAGAGTGCAAGATCTGTGGACCCCGAGGTTCCCCCGCGTGCTAGCAATAATGCCGACGCGATCGAAATAATCACGGCTGGAATTTGTGTGACCAGCCCGTCTCCGACTGTCAGAATGGCGTAGGTCTGGAAGGCCGCAGACAAGTCCATGCCATGGATCACAACTCCGATGATCAATCCCATGACGAGGTTCAGGAAGGTGATCAGAAGCCCTGCGACGGCGTCCCCTTTTACGAATTTCGACGCGCCGTCAAGGGACCCGAAGAACGTTGTTTCGGCCTGCTCCCGCTCGCGTCGAGCTTTTGCCTCGGCGTGGTCTATGGCGCCCGCGGACATGTCGCTGTCAATTGCGAGCTGCTTCCCGGGCATGCCGTCCAGCGCAAAGCGGGCACCGACCTCGGCCATGCGGGTTGCGCCTTTGGTGATGACGATGAAATTGACGATCAGAAGCACGCAGAAAACAACCAGACCCAACAGGATGCTGCCGCCCATGACGAAGCTGGCAAATCCTTCGATTACGCTTCCCGCTGCCGAAGTGCCTGTGTGTCCATTTCCAATGATCAGTTTGGTCGAAGAAACGTTCAGTGAAAGTCGCAGCATCAAGGATGCCAGCAGCACGGTCGGAAAGGCAGAGAAATCCAACGGGCGCTCGATGAACAGCGTGACCGTGAACATCAAAATTGCAAGAGCAAAGGATGCGGCGAGCCCCAGATCCAACACCCACGCAGGCATGGGCAGGATCATCATGACGATGATCGCCATCAAGGCGAGCGCGAGCAGAATGGTTGGGCGAAAGATGTCTTGGAGGCTTTTCATTTGCGTCAACGCCCGGACGAAATGTTCAAAGTCTGACCGGCGCATGCGCGTTGCAGCGAAAGGTAGGGGTACCTTTGAAGGACGCGAACCGACAAGTTCAGTTCACAGCGGGTATAAGGGGTGACAAGTTTATCCATCGTCGCGCAATTCTTGCTGCTGAGTTCCGGATCAGCTTAGAAGATCACGCTTAACGATCAGTTACTTGCCGTTGATGGAGGGAATAATATCCAACAGCTCGCTCAAAGCCGCGCGGGTTTCGCTGCTGCCGTTCAGAATGCTTTGATAAGTACTCAGGCCTGTATCGCTGCTGACGGCGGATGTGGGCGTGTCTGGTGTGAGAGCCTTCCTAACCGCTGTAGGGATGGGGCGCTCTGATGTGTTTAGGCTTTGCCAAATATCCGATAATGTGCTTGCAGACGGGGCAGGAGATGCTGTGGTGTCTGGAGTTTCGCTGTGCTGTAGCGCGGCTTCACGCAAAATGTTTGCATTGTTACTGTCTAGACCCGCAAGGTATCCGATCGCGACCTTTGGTTTGCCTTGCAAAAGGGCCAGTTTCGCTAGGAATTCTCGCTCCGATCTTGTGGGTGCTTCGTCGCCAGACAGGACATGTCTTCGGGCGTGTTCGTAAAACCCCAGTTCGCTTAGGCGCTTAGCAATTTCAAGTTTCACTCTCGCAGAAACCCGTCCCCAATCGTTCCGTGTTATGGTGTAGGTCAGGAATTCTGCATCTGATCCAAGCTCCAACAGATAGCGGCCAGCATCCTCTAGAAGCGCGTCCTGATTTGTTGACTTGTTCATCAACTCGAACGCCGACGCGAACCGTCCCATGTGCAACAGCGCGCGTATATGTAGCCGAAGAAGTGTATCGCCCTTTTCGCTTCCCTGACGTTCAAAAGCGACCGATGCCAGCAAAGATAGTTCGTGGTCCGAGATGCCAGTGCCATTCTGCAGTTTGCTTTCGATAAGCGTAGAGATCGCAGGCTGAGTTTGGGTGAGGGCGGTCTGTATGGTTTCTGTTAGCTCTTGTTCGGCTTTCTCTGCCTGACCATTCGCGAGGTCGATTTTGGCATCCAAGATCCTCTCCTTGCCTGCGGGTGGGCGACCGGATCGTGCGGCAATATTGCGGACTTCAATGGCCACCTCCATACGCCCTGAATTCAGAAATTTCCTGGCGAGAACCGGCGCGAGATGCGTGCGCAAATGGGGGGGGAGTTCTGAAAAGCTCCGGAGGACGGCATTTGTGTTGATGCGCCCTCGCAGCGTCGGTTGGGCAAGTGTCGCCCATAGGGCGCCGCGTGTATTGCAGACCAGTTGTGACGTCCAATGCGCATGAGAATTGGCTTCGCCATGCTCGACCACTTCGGCCATCATGCGAAGGATTGTGCCGTCCCCAAGATTGTCGCCATAGTTTTCCAAAAGCTGCAATGCTTCGAGACCGAACGTCATGTAGATTTTTCGCCGAATATGCGACACCAGAAGATCTGAGTCTGGGCGGTCAAACTCTCCTAAATAGCTTGCCGATTCAAAAATTGGGGCGTTGGTTTCTGGCCTGTAGCCTCCCCACCGCGCGATGTCGAACTGTTCGTCCGGCAGGCAGGCATGGTCGGCACTAGTGGGATTGTCGTCGTTTGACTGATCGCCAAGTGCCTGCTCGACGCCAGTTTGCATTCGGACGTGTTGTTCGGGTGCGTGTGGGATCGGCGGTGGTTCTGGGGTCGTCTCTTCTTTTTC
>CALJDH010000071.1 GCA_938023895.1 uncultured Aliiroseovarius sp. | reverse complement strand
GTGCCCCGCCATGTCGGCCGAGGCGTAGATCTCCCACCCCAACTCGCCGACATAGGTCACGCGGTGGGCGCGGGCCAGACCCATGCCGATCTCGATGTCCTGCGCGGTGCCGAAGGGATTGGTGGCGTTGGTGAAGTCGTTCGGGCTGACTTTTTCGAGCAGCTTACGGGCGTTCGGACCCATCACGGCCAAGACGCCCTCGCCCGCTGTCACATCAGTGATCACCACACGGAATTCGCCCACGTGACGCTGCATCCATGTCTGGTCGGCCAGACGTGTGGCGGCGGGGGTGACGACCAGATAGGCCGTTTCCGTCAGGCGGGTGACGGTCACGTCGGCCTCGATCCCGCCACGACGGTTCAGGAACTGGGTATAGACGATCTTGCCATTCGGGACCGAGTAATCGCCGCCGCCCACATAGTTCATGAACGCCTCGGCATCCGGGCCTTCGACGCGGATTTTGCCGAAGGACGACATGTCGTACATGCCCACATTCTCGCGCACCGCCTTGTGTTCAGCGGCGGCATTGTCGAACCAGTTTGGGCGCCCCCAAGTGTATTCGTATTCGGGTTTCTGGCCGTCACCCGCAAACCAGTTGGCGCGTTCCCAACCTGCAAGTTCCCCAAAGACGGCGCCCTGTTCCTTCAGGTGGTGATGGAAGGGCGTGCGGCGTACGCCGCGCGCGGTGGCCTTTTGGCGGAACGGAAAGTGGTCGGCATAAAGCAGGCCCAGCGTCTCTTTCGAGCGCTCAAACAGGTAGTGTTTGTTGCCTTGGAACGGCTGCATCCGGCTGATGTCCACGTCACCCAGATCGAAGGGCTTGTCGCCGTCCTCCATCCACTGCGCCAGTGCCATGCCAGCACCACCTGCCGACTGAATGCCGATCGAGTTAAAGCCCGCCGCGACCCAGACATTGTCCATCTCGGGCGCGAGGCCAAGGTGATATGCATCGTCGGGCGTGAAGCTTTCGGGGCCGTTGAAGAAGGTGTGGATGCCGGCTTCGGCCAGCATCGGCATACGGTTACAGGCGTTTTCCAAGATCGGTTCGAAATGGTCGAAATCTTCGGGCAGCTGATCGAATTCGAACGTGTCGGCGATGCCGTTCATGCCCCACGGTTTTGCGTTGGGTTCAAACGCACCCAGCAACATTTTGCCCGCGTCTTCCTTGTAGTACGCGCATTCGTCCGGCACGCGCAGCACCGGCATCTGGGTCAAGTTAGGGATTGCTTCGGTCACGATGTAGAAGTGCTCGCAGGCATGAAGGGGCACGTTGACGCCAGCCATGCGGCCGACCTCGTGGCCCCACATGCCCGCGCAGTTCACGATCATGTCGCACGCAATGTGGCCCTGTTCTTTCCCGTCGTCCGAGGCCCATTCGACCCCCGTCACCTTGCGCCCGTCGCGCTTGATGCCGGTGACCTTGGTACGCTCTTTGACGGTCGCGCCACGCTGACGTGCGCCCTTGGCCAGCGCCAATGCGATGTTGGCCGGATCACCCTGCCCGTCTTTCGGCAGCCACACTCCACCGACCACGCCGTCGATGTTCAGATGCTCATAGCGCGACAGGGCCTCTTCGGCTGTGATCTCTTCCACATCCACACCGAAGGCGCGGGCCATGGCGGCCTGACGGGCAAGCTCCTCCATCCGCTCATTGGTCAGCGCAACGCTGATTGATCCCACGCGTTTAAAGCCCGTGGCAACGCCGGTTTCCGCTTCCAGATCGCCATAGAGTTCCTGCGAGTATTTCGCCAGCTTCGTCATATTCGCGGTCGCGCGCAGCTGGGCAATCAGACCGGCGGCATGCCATGTGGTGCCAGACGTCAGCTGCTTGCGTTCAAGCAATACCACATCTTTCCAGCCAAGCTTGGTCAGGTGATAGGCGACAGAGCAGCCGATAACGCCGCCACCGATGATGACAACGCGGGCTTGTGTGGGCAGGGACATGGCATCACTCCTTGTTGGATTCGGGTCGAACGTTGCACGAGCCGTCGCGACCAAACATCTTGTTTCCGACAAAATTGCCGGAAATCAGTTATTATAGGCGGGCAAGTTTCCGGTCTTGCGCAGCGACATCGGGGTCACACCAAAATGGCGGCGGAACAGCGACGAGAACCCGTTGGGGAAGCCGCAGGCCAGCCCGACATCGCGGACGCTCATCGCAGTTTTCAGAAGCAGCGTGTTGGCGTGGTTCAGGCGCAGTTCACGGTAGTACGCGTTGGGCGTGGTATGGAAATGCGCGCGGAAGTGACGTTCCAAAGAGCGTTCAGAAATCCCCAGCAGCGCCACCAGTTCCGAGATGCGCAGGGGTTCCTCCAGATTGGCCTGCATCAGTTCAACGCATTGATCCAATGCGCGGTTCCCCGTCAAGGAAAGTTCTTTACCGCCAAAGGGTTGCAGGGTCGCAAAGGTACGGATCTTCTCGTGCAGCATGATGTCAGCGACCGTCGCGACCGAGGCCGCAGACAAGTGGCTTCCCAACAGCGCCAGCACTAGATCATGGGTCGATCCCATCCCGGCCGAGGTGATGATCCGCCCATCATCGGCCACCAATGCATAGGAGCCCACGCCGGGCGTGCCGCGTTCGTTCAGGACCGCGCGGTTTTCCCAGTGTGTCGTGTGGCTCATCGTTTGTTCGCCGGTCTCGGCGATGTGGCGGCTGGCGGCTTCGGACAGCAGGATCACGCGTGCACCGGCCCATTGATAGGCTTTGATTTCTTTCTGCAGGGACAGCTCTTTCGCGTCCGGGTCAGAGTTGCCCAGAACGAAGACGTAGTGCGCGGATGGCTTGGGGTGGAAAGGCTGGGTCGCCACGTCGATCCCGGCGCGACAGCGGATGTCGCCCCCGTGGCGCGACAGATTTTGCCAGCGAAACACCTGACGGGCCGTGACACGGTTGGCGATACGCAGAAGCTCAAGAATGGCGGACAATTCTGTCAGGACGAAACCGTCCGACATCAGAATGTCGATCTGAATCGGATGCTGGATCATATCCTTCATCTCTGTTCCCTCCCAATTGGTGGCCCCACGCGAACTGCTCCGCGCAGGGCTGGTTCTTCTTGCGATCAGGCGCGCAGACGCTCGTTTGCCGGATCCCACAGCGGTTGGTCT
>CALJDH010000070.1 GCA_938023895.1 uncultured Aliiroseovarius sp. | reverse complement strand
GCCAACATTGGCCATGGTGAAGAACATGAAGATCAGCGCGTAGGCTGGCATCCGGTTCACAAGGCCACCATAGGCCGAGATATCGCGGGTATGCATGCGGTCATAGATGACGCCCACACACAAGAAGAGCGCGCCCGAGATAAAGCCGTGGCTAAGCATCTGGAAAATCGCCCCGTCCAGACCTTGTTGGTTGAGCGAGAAGATACCTGCAGTCACATAACCCATGTGCGCGACAGACGAATAGGCGATCAGCTTTTTCATGTCTTCCTGCACCAGCGCCACAAGCGAGGTATAGACGATGGCAATCGCTGACATCCACAGGACGAAGCAGGCCATGACGTCCGCCCCGACTGGGAACATCGGCAAGCTAAAGCGCAGGAAGCCGTAGCCACCCATTTTCAACAGGATCGCAGCCAGAACAACCGAACCCGCGGTGGGCGCTTGAACGTGTGCGTCAGGAAGCCAGGTGTGCACCGGCCACATCGGCATTTTCACGGCAAAGCTTGCAAAGAAGGCGAGGAACAGCAGCGTCTGTGCGCCACCTACGATCTGGATGCCCAGCAGGCTGAAGTCTTCCGAACCAAACTTGTGTGCCATCAGCGTCGGGATGTCCGTGGTGCCTGCGTCGACGAACATATAGATCATCGCAACCAGCATCAGGACCGAGCCGAGGAAGGTGTAGAGGAAGAATTTGAAGGATGCGTAGATGCGGTCCTTGCCGCCCCAGATACCGATGATCAGGAACATCGGGATCAGGCCTGCCTCGAAGAACAGATAGAACAGCACCAGATCCAGCGCCATGAAGACGCCCAGCATCAGGGTTTCAAGCAGCAGGAAGGCAATCATGTATTCCTTCACGCGGGACGTAACACCCCAGCTGGCCCAGATGGTCAGCGGCATCATGAAGGTGGTGAGCATCACGAACAGAACCGAGATCCCGTCGACGCCCATCTTGTACTTCAAGCCCATGATCCATTCGCCCTCTTCCACGAACTGGAAGCCGGTGTCGGCAGGATCAAACCCGACAAGCACCAGAAGCGAGAAAAGGAAAGTTGCAACCGTTGCTGCCAGCGCAAGATATTTCGCGTTGCGCGCGGCCGCTTCGTCATCGCCGCGCAAGAACAGCGCGAGGATCACCGCCGCGACCAGCGGCAGGAAGGTGATGATGGAAAGCAGGTTGTTCATTAGTGCGCTCCACCGCTGAAGATAATCATGATTGTCACCAAGGCGACGATGCCAAGAACCATCGCGAAGGCATAAGAGAAGAGGTAACCGGTCTGTGCGCGGCCAGCCTGTTTGGTGAACCAAGGCACGATGCCCATCGCCACGCCATTCAGGAAGCCGTCAATCACGTTGCCGTCACCGCGTTTCCACAGGAACCGTCCGACAATGAACGCAGGTTTGACGAAGAGGATGTCGTAGATCTCGTCAAAGTACCATTTGTTCAGAAGGAACTGGTAGACATGCGGGAAGGTCTCGGCCAGGCGCTTGGGCAGGGTCGGGTTCAAGATGTAGAACCAGAACGCCGTCGCGAAGCCGATGATCATCGCTATGAAGGGCGAGATTTTGACCCATTTCGGTACATAGTGCGCGTCATGCAGGACGTGGTTGTCCGGATGCATGAAGATCGCACCTTTCGGGGCTTCGCCGTGATGGGCAGCCACGACCGGTGCATGAGCCGGGTCGGCCATGGTCTCGGCATGTGCTTCATCCGTGGCGTGGGCCGCATCGTCGTGGCTGTGATCGTCCGTATGCGTATCTGCCGCGTGATCGTCGCCATGATCATCTCCGTGACCGTCAGCGGCTGCACCGTGATCGTCATGATGCGCGCTTGCATGGGCTTCGATGCCGAAGAACTGATTTACTTTCTCTTCTTTGCCGAAGAACGGGCCGTACCAGATCATACCAGCAAAGATCGCACCGATGGCGAGAACACCCAGCGGAATGGTCATAACCAGCGGGCTTTCATGTGCGTGCTCATGCGTGTGCTTATCACCGCGCTGTTTGCCATAGAAGGTCATGAACATCAGGCGCCAGCTGTAGAAACTGGTGAACAGTGCAGCGATGACCAGCATCCAGAAAGCGTAACCGCCATTGGTGCCAGCAAACGCGCTTTCGATCACAGCGTCTTTCGACAGGAAGCCTGCAAATCCAATGGTGGTCAACGGGATGCCGACACCGGTGATGGCCAGCGTGCCGATCATCATCGCCCAGAAGGTGATGGGCAGCTTTTTCCGCAGGTTACCGTAGTTGCGCATGTCCTGCTCGTGATGCATCCCGTGGATGACCGAACCGGCTCCAAGGAACAGCATCGCCTTGAAGAAGGCGTGGGTGAACAGGTGGAACATGGCGACCGAGTAAACGCCGACGCCAGCGGCCACGAACATATAGCCCAGCTGCGAACAGGTCGAATACGCGATCACGCGTTTGATGTCGTTCTGCACAAGGCCCACAGTCGCCGCGAAGAACGCGGTGGTGGCGCCAAGGAAGACGATGAAGTTGGTGGCCTCGGGCGCGTATTCCATCAGCGGCGACATGCGGCAGACCAGGAAGACACCGGCGGTCACCATGGTTGCCGCGTGGATCAGCGCCGACACCGGGGTCGGGCCTTCCATCGCGTCGGGAAGCCAGGTGTGCAGGATCAGCTGTGCCGATTTACCCATCGCACCGACGAACAGCAGGAAGGCCAGCAAGTTCGCTGCGTTCCAATCGGTCCACAGGAAGTGGATGTTGGTCTCTGCCAGCGCAGGTGCCGCTGCGAACACATCGTCAAAGCGGATGCTGTCGGTCATGTAGAACAGACCGAAGATACCCAGAGCAAAACCAAAGTCCCCCACACGGTTCACTACGAAGGCTTTGATCGCCGCCGCGTTGGCCGAGGGTTTCTTATAATAAAAGCCGATCAGCAGGTACGAGGCCACACCCACGCCTTCCCAGCCAAAGAACATCTGCAGCAGGTTGTCCGAGGTCACCAGCATCAACATGGTGAAGGTGAAGAAGGACAGATAGGCGAAGAAACGGGGGCGATAGCTTTCGCCCTCGAACTGCGGATCATGGGCCATGTAGCCCATGGAATACAGATGAACCAGCGACGAGACCGAGGTCACAACGACCAGCATGATCGCGGTTAGACGGTCCAGACGGATCGACCAGTCAACCGATAGGCTGCCCGACTGCACCCAATCCATCAGGTGGATGATCTGCGTCTCGGAGCCGAGGCCGAAGAAGGTGATCCACGACAGGAACGCCGACCAGAACAGCAGGGCTGTCGTCAGGATCTGCGCACCTTTGTCTCCGATGAACCGGTGGCCGAAGCCAGCGACCAACGCGCCAAAAAGCGGGGCAAAAAGGATGAACTGTACCATTTTTGGTTAGCCTTTCATCACGTTGACATCTTCGACAGCAATCGTGCCGCGGTTGCGGAAGAAG
>CALJDH010000069.1 GCA_938023895.1 uncultured Aliiroseovarius sp. | reverse complement strand
GGATCTGCTGGACGGAGACGGACGGCACGCGGCGATCGAAACGCTTCTGACCCACCCGCAGCTGCAAGACCCGCGCCCGCAAAGCGCCGGGGGAAAAGCCGCCGCAGATCCAGACCATCGCGCCGACCCGGCGCTGGATACTGCCGACTGGCCGGACCAAAAACCGGGTAACCTGCGGGTCAGCTATGTGCTGCCCGACGCCTGCCTGCGCGTGGTGGACAGCGGCGTCATCTGGCCCCTGCCCACTGATCCGTTTGCGCAAACGGTCGAAACCGCGTCCCGTCACCGGCTTGTCTGGGTCGATATTGCGTTTTGAGCCTTTGTTTTCTTGACCCTGAGTGCCGGGCAGGCTAGGCCCGTCTGCGACGAATTCAGTGCAAGGAATGCCCCCATGACGAACCCCTCTCTGCTTATTCTGCCCGGCGACGGCATTGGTCAGGAAGTGATGGCCGAAGTACGCAAGGTGATCGACTGGATCGGCGCGAAACGCGGCGTGACCTTCGATGTCAGCGAGGATCTGGTGGGCGGTGCCGCCTATGACAAACACGGCGTGCCGCTGGCCGACGAAACCATGGCGAAGGCACAGGAAGTCGACGCTGTTCTTCTGGGCGCCGTAGGTGGTCCGCAGTACGACGATCTGGACTTCTCGGTGAAGCCCGAGCGCGGCCTTCTGCGCCTGCGCAAGGAAATGGACCTGTTCGCCAACCTGCGCCCCGCGCAGTGCTTTGACGCGCTGGCCGACTTCTCGTCCCTGAAAAAGAACATCGTGTCGGGTCTGGACATCATGATCGTGCGCGAGCTGACCTCGGGCGTGTATTTCGGCGAGCCGCGCGGCATTTCCGAAGTCGACGGTCAGCGCGTGGGCGTGAACACCCAGCGTTACACCGAAGCCGAGATCGAACGCGGCGCGCGTGCGGCTTTCGAACTGGCGATGAAGCGCGACAAGCGTCTGTGCTCGATGGAAAAAGCCAACGTGATGGAATCGGGCATCCTGTGGCGCGACGTTGTGACCGAGGTGTCGAAAGACTATCCCGAGGTCGAGCTGTCCCACATGTATGCCGACAACGGCGCCATGCAGCTGGTCCGCGCCCCCAAGCAGTTTGACGTGATCTATACCGACAACCTGTTCGGCGACATCCTGTCGGATTGCGCTGCCATGCTGACCGGCTCGCTGGGCATGCTGCCCTCGGCCTCGCTGGGCGCTCCGATGGAGAACGGTCGCCCGAAAGCCATGTACGAGCCCGTCCACGGCTCGGCCCCGGACATTGCCGGCGAAGGCAAGGCCAACCCCTGCGCCTGTATCCTCAGCTTCGCGATGGCCCTGCGTTACAGCTTTGACATGGGTGAAGAAGCAACCCGTCTGGAAGCAGCGGTTGAGAAGGTTCTGGCCGACGGTGTACGCACCGGTGACCTGCTGAACGAAGAAGGCAAGACCCCGGTTTCGACCAGCGAAATGGGCGATGCCGTTATCGCCGCGCTGGACGCCAGCCTCTAAATCTCTTTCCCTTCGGCCTTTTCCGGGGCCGAGGGGAATCCCCGCCGCGCGATGGCCTGATAATGGGCGACACGTTCGGCATGGTGCAGACTTCTGTCCAGCCAGCGCATCGCATCCGTATGCGCAAACACCTCCTGCAGATCATAAATCCCCGCATGTTCGCCCAGCAAAAGCCCGCGACGGTGCTTGTTTTTACGATGCTTGACGATGTCATGCAGACGGGTCAGGCGTGCGGCCTCGCGCGGGTCGAAATCGGCTTCGGTAAAGCGCCGCAACGTGGCCCCAAGCGCCAAGGTGGGGCGGCGCAGAACGTGGTCGTCTAGCAGCTCGTTCACATGGGTGGTCTTGCTGGCGCGGTTGATCAGGCGTGACATGTGGTCTGTCTGGTGCAACAGCGCGGAATAGGTGTCCTCTTCGACGCGACTGTCCCGTTCCTGATGGATATGCGACAGAAACTCGGACAGTTCCTCGAGTGCGCCCTGAAATGGGGCCAGAGCCGAGATACCGCGATAGTCCGGAGGGGTGTTCATCGCCTGACCCAAAGCGCCAAACAACCGCTTTGCGATCTTCTCACTTGCACCCTGCGCCGCAATCAGCGCCGCGTCCGTGTCTTTCAATAGACTACGATCCAACGAGATCAGCTTGTCTTCCGCTTTCTCGGGCACCAGTCGGGCGACCATCGCCGCGAACTTGGGCGTTATGGGCAAAAACGCCGCCGCGCCGATCAAGTTGAACCCGGTGTGGAACACCAAAAGCGCGGTGAGGTTGTCAAAGCTCTGCGCCAAACCGTTCAGCATCGGAAGGAACAGCAGAAGCAAAGGGAAGGCGAACCCAGCCGTCACGCAGTTGAAGATCAGGTTGGCAATCGCCGTTTGCCGCATCGGCAACGATCCCCCGACCGAGGCCAGAATGGCCGTGAAGGTGGTCCCGATGTTCATGCCAATCACAAGGGCCGCGGCCTGAACCAGCTCGATCGCGCCGCCTTGAAGCAGCACCAGCGCAAGTGCCATTGCCGCGCTGGACGATTGCATAACGATGGTCATGACCAGCCCTATGCCGACCAGGAACAACAGCCCTCCGATGCCGCTGCCGGGTAGGATGTCCGGGGTGACCGAATCCTTGAAGCCGCCAAGGCCCGTCTGCATCATCTCAAGCCCGATGATCAGCAGACACAGCCCGGCAAGCCCGCGCCCGATCCGCTTCCACATACCTTTGCCCAGCAGGTCCAGAAGGCTTGCGGGCAGAAGCAGCGCCATGGCGGCGATATCCAGATCCAGTTTGAACCCGACCAGCGACACCAGCCAACCCGTCGCCGTCGTCCCGATATTGGCGCCATAGATAATCCCCAGCGCCTGCACCATCGTCAGAAGCCCGGCGCCAACAAAGCCCACGGTCAGCACGGTTGTGGCGCTAGAGGATTGGATAACCGCTGTACCCAAAGCCCCGGTCAGAACGCCGCGCAGGGGTGTTGTGGTGAAGCGCGCCAGCATCCGGCGCAAATTCGATCCTGCAGCATCACGCAGCGCGTTGGTCAGGATTTCCATCCCGACCAGGAACATTCCGACACCGCCAATGGCATAGTAGACCTGCAAGGGCTTACCCCTTTTTGTTTCACTTCAGTCTGGCCCAATCGACATAAGTTCACAAGAAGCCCAGGAAAGGTCTTTCCGCGAGGAAAAGGCGCTTGCAAATCAGCCCA
>CALJDH010000068.1 GCA_938023895.1 uncultured Aliiroseovarius sp. | reverse complement strand
CTTCTGGCTCGCCACCATCGGTATCGTGCTCTATGCCGCGTCGATGTGGGTAACTGGTATCATGGAAGGCCTGATGTGGCGTGAAGTTGATGCGCAGGGCTTCTTGGTGAACTCGTTCGCTGACACTGTTGCCGCGAAGTTCCCGATGTATGTGGTCCGTGGCCTGGGCGGGGTTCTGTTCCTCGGTGGTGCTCTGATCATGTGCTACAACCTCTGGATGACCGTGAAGCGTGCACCGGCTGCTGAAGCAGCAGGCGACGCAGCTGCGGCTCCGGCCGAATAAGGAGGGAATGACTAATGGGAATTCTCGACAAACACGTAGTTCTTGAAAAGAACGCAACGCTTCTTCTGGTCGGTAGCCTTCTGGTTGTGACCGTGGGTGGCATCGTAGAGATCGCACCGCTCTTCTACCTCGAAAACACGATCGAGGATGTTGAAGGCGTGCGCCCCTACTCGCCGCTCGAGCTTGAGGGCCGGAACATCTATATCCGCGAGGGCTGCTATGTCTGCCACTCGCAGATGATCCGCCCGATGCGCGACGAAGTTGAGCGTTATGGCCACTACAGCCTTGCTGCTGAAAGCCAGTACGACCACCCGTTCCAGTGGGGCTCCAAGCGGACGGGGCCTGACCTTGCCCGCGTCGGCGGCCGCTACTCGGACGAATGGCATGTGGATCACCTTGCTGATCCGCAGTCGGTCGTGCCGGAATCGGTGATGCCGAAATACGCTTTCCTTTTGGATAAGCTGATCGAGCCGAAATACATCCAGGATGTGATGAAGACGAACCGGATCGTAGGTGTACCTTACACCGACGAACAGATCGCAAATGCGGAAGCAGACTGGCTGAGCCAGGCTGACCCGGATGGCGACAATTCGGACGTCGACGCGCTCCAGGCACGCTATCCGAAAGCGCAAGCGCGCAACTTCGATGGCAAGCCGGGTGTGTCCGAAATGGACGCTCTGATCGCCTATATGCAGATGTTGGGTACTCTGGTCGATTTCTCGACTTTCACACCTGACGCAAGCCGGTAAGGAGCTGGGATGATGGATACCTATGGAATTATGCGAGCTTTCGCTGACAGTTGGTTCCTTATCGCGATGTTCGCCTTTTTCATCGGGGCAGCTTTATTTGCGTTCCGCCCCGGATCGAACAAAGTCCACAAGGACATCGCGAACATCCCCTTCCGCCACGAAGACAAACCTGCCGGTGACCGGGACTAATGTTCCCGGGCGCTCAGCTCAAAAGGAGTTGCGGCAATGAGTAAAAAACCTGTTGAAAAGAAAGATCCCGAAACGACGGGTCACGAGTGGGACGGCATTCAGGAGTTCAACAACCCGCTGCCCCGTTGGTGGGTCTGGGTATTCTACCTGACGATCGTTTGGGGTATTTGGTACACAATCGCCTATCCTGCTTGGCCGATGATCAAAGGGGCCACCGCTGGCTACCTTGGGTATTCGACCCGCGCGGAAGTTGCTGAAGAAATCGAACGCTTCAAGGGCATGAACAGCGAACTGGAGGCCCAACTGGCGTCTGCTGACCTGAACACGCTTACCCCGGGTTCGGATCTGCACAACTACGCCATTCAGTCGGGCCGTGCGACCTACGCCACTTGGTGTTCGCAGTGTCACGGCTCCGGTGCGAACGGGGCCGTTGGCTATCCCAACCTCTTGGACAACGATTGGCTCTGGGGTGGTGCGTTGGAAGACATCCAGATGACGGTTGCCTACGGTATCCGTTCGGAAGACAACGACGATACCCGCTATTCGGAAATGCCTGCCTTCGGTGAAGACTATCTGAGCGACGAAGAAATCGCACAGGTTGTGGCCTACGCCATGTCGCTGTCGCCGGTAACCAAAGACGCGGCTGACATGTCGCTGGTTGCTGATGGTGCAGTGGTCTTCGCGGACAACTGTTCGTCGTGCCACATGGAAGACGGCACAGGTGACCGTAGCCAAGGTGCACCGAACCTGACCGACGCCATCTGGCTGTTCGGCGAGGACAAAGCCGCGATCACCGCGGTGATTTCGGAAGGCCCCTACGGCGTTATGCCGGCCTGGAGCGGCAAGCTGACCGACAGCCAGATCAACGCTGTCTCGGCTTACATCCACCAGCTGGGCGGCGGCGAATAAGCCACCGTCTCTGGACCACAATATTCGTCTGAGCGTCTGCGCTCGGACGGCCCAAGATCCGGGGCCTCACTCCCCGGTCAAAGGCACCGACCTCTGATCCTGTTCGCGCGTTTCTCCGAGGTCGGTGCCGCCAAATTTCGAAACCCGGGTGCGTGGCGCTCGGGTTTCTTTTTGGGACGAAAGGAATCAGGATTTCGTGCGCAATCTAGAATTCGCCCACATCCCCTGCGACCTTTTTGCACTGCGACACTGTGCAAACTCGTCCTTTCTCAGGGGCTTAGATAGGCAGTCGGAAAAAGACCTCAGGAAAAGTCTTGATCCACATCAAGGCTTAGATCTGGAATAGTTCCTAAGTGGAACCTCAAGCGAAACACAGGATCCGAGAAACAGTCATGTCTGACGCCCCAGAACAGCTATACGCCCCGCGCGAGCCAGTCTTCCCGAAACGGGTAAAAGGCACCTTCCGCAGCCTTAAGTGGTGGATCATGGGGATCACCCTTGGCATCTACTATCTTGCCCCGTGGATCCGTTGGGATCGTGGCCCGAACCTGCCCGATCAGGCGATCCTTGTGGACATGGCCAACCGCCGGTTCTTCTTCTTCTGGATCGAGATTTGGCCGCATGAATTCTACTTCATCGCGGGTCTGTTGATCATGGCGGGGCTTGGGCTTTTCCTGTTTACCTCGGCCGCGGGTCGGGTGTGGTGTGGCTATGCCTGCCCACAGACCGTGTGGACCGACCTGATGATCCTTGTGGAGCGCTGGATCGAGGGTGACCGCAACGCGCGCATCCGCCTGCACCGCCAGAAATGGAATGCCGAGAAGATTCGCAAGCGTTTGGTGAAGTTCACCGCCTGGATTCTGATCGCGGTCGCGACTGGCGGCGCGTGGGTGTTCTATTTTGCGGATGCCCCGACGCTGCTTATGGATCTTTTGACCATGCAGGCGCACCCCCTGGCGTACTCGACCGTGCTGGTGCTGACCCTGACCACTTTCTTTTTCGGCGGCATCGCGCGCGAACAGATCTGTATCTACGCCTGCCCCTGGCCGCGTATTCAGGCCGCGATGATGGACGAAGACACCATCACCATCGCCTATCGCGAATGGCGGGGTGAGCCGCGGGGGCGCGGTAAAAACCGGGACGATCTGGGCGACTGTATCGACTGTAACGCATGTGTTGCCGTCTGCCCGATGGGCATCGACATTCGCGATGGACAGCAGATGGAATGCATCACCTGTGGTCTGTGCATCGACGCCTGTGACGAAATGATGGTGAAGGTCGGCAAGGAACGTGGCCTGATCGACTATCTTGCATTGAAGGACGAAACGCACGAACGCGCCGGGAACGTGAAAATTCCGGTGATGAAGCACCTGCTGCGTCCGCGCACCATTCTTTACACCTCGCTTTGGGCGCTGGTTGGGGTCGCACTGACCGTGGCCGTGTTTGCGCGTCCCAAGGTCGACGTCACCATTCGCCCCGTCCGTAACCCCACCTATGTGACGTTGTCGGATGGCTCGATCCGCAACACCTATGATGTGGGTGTGCGGAACCGCCACGGCGAAGAATGGCCCTATTACTTCACCCTGACCGATGGCAGCCTGCTGACGGTAGAACTGGAAGGCAGCGACAAACTTGTGCTAGTAGCTCCGCCAGATACCGAGGCCAAACAGCGTGTCTACGTCGTTGCGCCTCCGGGTTCGGAAGCCGCCAAGCTGGACCGTACTGACCTTCGCATCTGGGTCGTAGATGGCGTGACCGGAGACCGTGCCCACCTTGACACTGTCTTTAACGGAAGAGGGCGCTAGAACATGGCTGAGAAGTCCGAGAAGAAAGAGTTCGAACTGACGGGCAAACATGTGCTGGCCATCGTGGTCACTGCATTCTCGATCATCATCGCGGTGAATATCTTCATGGCCTATTCGGCGGTGGGGACATTCCCCGGGCTCGAGACCAAGAATTCGTATGTGGCTAGCCAGAAGTTTGACGCCCAGCGTGCCGCCCAAGAGGGGCTCGGCTGGGACGTCGTCGCCCGGATCGAGGGCGAGACTCTGGTGTTGGACATCAAGGACGTGAACGGCGACCCGGTGACCGTCACCTCGCTTTACGGCCTTTTGGGCCGTGCGACCCATGTGAACGAAGACCAAGAGCCTGAGTTCAGCCAAAGCTCGACCGGTGCCTACGTTGCGCAGGTCGGTAAGCTGGGTGGGGGCAACTGGAACTTGCGGATGAATGCGGTGGCTGAAGACGGCACCAGCTTTCAGCAACGTATCCAGATCTATCTGAAGGCCAACTAGGCCTTCTGAAAACGCGCGAACAAGGAATACATCATGGCTGCTCCGATCTCTGCCTGTCCGGCATGTGACGCTGCCCCCCTTGCGGAAGAGCAAGCGGGCAAGGGCTATCGCGGCAATGGAATGGAAGCGAAGCGGATCATGCTGTCGCTGCCTCAGATTTACTGTGCGGCCTGCATCGCGGGCGTAGAGCGGGGTCTGGCCAAGCAGGACGGCGTGCGGGCTGCGCGCGTGAACCTGACCTTGAAACGCGCTGTTCTTGACGTGGACCAGGATATCGAGGCTCAGGATCTAGCCGATTACCTGACAGGCATTGGGTTCGAAGCCTACGAGCTTGATCCGGGCCAGTTGAAAGCCACCGCCACCGACAAACACGGCAAAGACCTTCTGATGCGTCTGGGCGTGTCGGGCTTCGCCATGATGAACGTGATGCTGCTGAGCGTCGCGGTCTGGTCAGGCGCCACGGACGCCACGCGCGATCTGTTCCACTGGATCAGTGCGGGCATCGCCATTCCGACCGTCGGCTTTTCAAGCCAGGTGTTCTTCAAGTCCGCATGGTCGGCCCTTCGGGTGCGTCGTCTGAACATGGACGTGCCGATCTCGCTGGCGATCCTTCTGGCGCTGGGCATGTCGATCTACGAGACGATGCACTCGGGAGCACATGCTTACTTCGACGCCGCCTTGTCGCTGACCTTCTTCCTGCTGGCAGGCCGCTATCTGGACTACCGCACCCGCGCGGTGGCGCGCTCGGCGGCCGAGGAATTGGCCGCGCTGGAAGTCCCTCGCGCGCTGCGTGTGGTCGACGGCCAAGCCGACGAACAGGTCCCTGTGTCCGAGCTGGAGCCGGGTCAGATCGTGCGCGTCGTTCCGGGGTCCCGCGTGCCTGTCGACGGCATCGTCACCGGCGGCGAAAGTGAACTGGACCGCTCGCTTCTGACCGGGGAAAGCCTGCCTGTCGCGGCCGCACCCGATAGCATCGTGTCGGCGGGCGAAGTAAACCTGACCGGCCCTCTGACCGTGCGTGTAACGGCTGCTGGTCGTGACAGCTCGCTGCACCGGATGGCGGATCTGGTCGCCATCGCTGAAACCGCGCGTAATCGCTATACGTCGCTCGCTGACAAGGCCGCTGCCGTCTATGCGCCGGTGGTGCACCTTTTGTCCTTTGCGGCTTTCCTGTTCTGGTTCTGGTATTCTGGCGACTGGCGCATGTCGATGAACATCGCCGTGGCCACGCTGATCATCACCTGCCCCTGTGCGCTGGGTCTGGCTGTGCCGGCTGTGACCACTGCCGCTTCGGGCCGGTTGTTCAAACAAGGAATGCTTTTGAAATCCGCCACAGCGATGGAACGTCTGGCCGAAGTTGATCACGTCGTGTTCGACAAGACCGGCACTCTGACCGAGGGCAAACCCGCACTGGATGCGCTGGCCCGTCACAAGGATCGCGACCTGCAAGTGGCGCTTGCGCTGGCCGAAGGTTCCAGCCACCCGCTGGCGCAATCCCTGACCCAAGCTGCCCGCGCCGCTGGCGTGCACCCCGCTGAGGTGTCTCAAGTGACCGAGGTCCCGGGCAAGGGGATCGAAGGGCAGTGGAACGGTAAAACCGTCCGCCTTGGTCGCGCCGAATGGCTGGGCGCCAACGCTGTCGGGCAAACCGCGACCTATCTGTCGATCTCGGGCGCCAAGCCCGTGGCCTTCACCTTCACCGACGCGCTGCGTCCGGGTGTCGAGGAAGCCATCACCGCCCTGAAAGCCAAGGGCATGGGCGTCACGCTGATCTCGGGCGATGTACCTGCTGCTGTGGCCGACATTGCTGGCCGCGTGGGCATCGACGACTGGCAGGCTGACACGCTGCCCGAAGACAAGGCCGAGTTCGTGGCCCGTCTGGGCAAGTCGGGCCGCAAGGTTCTGATGGTTGGCGATGGCCTGAACGATACGGCCGCACTGGCCGCCGCCCACGTCTCGATCTCGCCCGCTTCCGCGCTTGAAGCCGCCCGCGTCGTGTCGGATATCGTGCTGCTTGGCAAATCGATGGAGCCGCTCTCGGGCGCCATCGACATGTCCAAATCGGCCACACGCCGGATCAAGGAAAACTTCGCCATCGCGGCGGGCTATAACGCCATCGCCATTCCGGTGGCCTTGATGGGCTTTGCGACGCCTCTGGCAGCAGCGCTTGCCATGTCGACCTCGTCGGTGACAGTATCGCTGAACGCTCTGCGTCTGAAGAAAGGCTAAGCCGATGAACGTCCTTGTGTACCTGATCCCGATTTCCCTGCTGTTGGGAGCATTGGGCCTGGCTGCGTTCTTTTGGACCTTGAAGACGGAACAATACGACGATCCCGACGGGGATGGTCAGCGCATTCTCAGTGATCGGTGGGATGACAATCCGCCAGAAGAGTAAGCGGGTTAAACAATCCCGTTGCGTAGCGCGATCATCGCAGCATGGGTGCGGTTTTTTGCGCCCAGCTTGGTGATGATCGACCGCATATGCATCTTCACCGTGACTTCCTGAATGCCAAACATATGGGCGATTTCCTTGTTCTGACGGCCTGCGCAGAGGCTGTCCAAAATCTGCATCTCGCGCCGTGAGAGACCGGTCTCGCCCTGATCAAGGTTTGGCTTGTGCGCGATGGGATAGACCATCAGGCCAAGATCTTCGTCGATCAGAGTCAGTATGCTGGCCAACGCGGTTTCCGAAATCTCGACCGGCGCGCCCGCACACGCCCCTGTGCGCAGCGCCTGCCTAAGCAGATCCACCTCATTCTCGGGCAGCAACAATGCGACCGCCAAACGCTTGTCGCGCCGACACAGCTTTTCGATTGTCTTCAGACCTCCGAGGTCGGGCAGGCGATAGTCGATGATGGCACAATCATACCCCGGCGCTTTCCCAAGTGCGTCCAGGGCGCGCTGCATGGTGTCAAACCCGGATGGAGTCGGAATGTCGCAAATGCCAGCGGCAGCAAGCACCGTGCGCCGTAGCGCTGGATCGTCTGTGGCAAACAATAGTTTCATAGCGGCGCTCCGCACCTCGGCATCGGCAAGAAAAGCCTGACCTGCCATAACGGGTCGCTGTATTGGCAATGCCAACAAGACCCGCATAGGTATCTCGAAAATTAGGAGTTATGCGGATCGCCCGTCAGAAAAACCGCGAATTCAGGTGCACCAAGCACATGCGCAGTCAGTGATTTATCGCATTAAGGATACCACAGAAGGGACTATTTTGTCCACAATCAGGGCGACTCCTTGTGGGTTCGGGTGCAGCCCGTCCGCCTGTAGATACAAACGCCGCGCGTCGGCAAATGATCCGGCCGTGGCAATGCCTTCCAGGAAGTTCGGAAACAGATCGACGCTGAATTCCTGCGCAAGATCCGGGAAAACTTTCTCGAAATCAGCGCGATAGCCCTCGCCAAAATTGGACGAGGCAAGAACACCGATCAGGAGGGTGGGGATGCCCTTGTCCTGCAGCTCGGTCAGGATCGCGGCAAGATTGCGCTGCGTTTCTTCCGGAGAGATCCCGCGCAGCATGTCATTGCCGCCAAGTGCGACCATGGCGACGTCGATGTCGTCTGTCAGGATCCAGCCAAGGCGCGCGGCTCCTCCGGCCGAGGTGTCCCCAGATACGCCTGCATTGACAACTTGGACGTCCAGACCTTGTTGGGTCAGTGCGGCTTCAAGTTGGGGAACGAAGCCTTCGCCCTGCGGCAGGCCATAGCCCGCTGTCAGGCTGTCCCCGAGCGCCAGAATCTTGGTGGTTTCAGCCTGTGCGGCGCTGGTCAGGAAAACTGTCACGAAAAGCCCCTTGAGACTGCGGGCCAAGACCCCATATGCAGCTGATATCATGCCATTCTCCTAAAGAAGGTTCGCCCCATGACGACCCCGGTTCTTTCCCTGCGCGACGTGCGCCTGACGCTCGGCAATAATGCAGGCCGGACCGAGATCCTCAAGGGCATTGACTTAAATGTGACCGCTGGCGAAACCGTGGGCTTGACCGGGCCGTCTGGCTCGGGAAAGTCCTCGCTTCTTATGCTGATGGGCGGTTTGGATCAGGCCACAGGTGGGGCGGTTCTGGCGCTGGGTCAAGACCTTGGCGCGATGAATGAAGACCGGCTGGCGCGGTTCCGGCGCGACCACATGGGCGTGGTGTTCCAATCCTTCCATCTGATCCCCACCATGACCGCGCTGGAGAACGTCGCGACCCCCTTGGAACTGGCCGGCGTATCCGATGCCTTCGATCGCGCCACGCAAGAGCTTGAGGCGGTGGGCCTGTCCCATCGTCTGCATCACTATCCCAGCCAGATGTCGGGCGGCGAACAACAACGCGTCGCGCTCGCCCGCGCTGCAGCCCCCCGGCCCGAGATCCTTCTTGCCGACGAACCCACCGGCAATCTGGATGGTGCCACTGGGGCAGCCATCATGGACCTGCTCTTTGGTCTGCGCGACCGTCACGGCTCGACCCTGATCCTTGTCACGCACGCCCCCGAACTGGCCGAGCGCTGTGACCGCGTGGTTCACATCCAAGACGGGCGGCTTGCATGATCCAGAACGTAGCAATGGCGTGGCGCCTGACCCGGCGCGAGCTGCGCGGCGGGATCAAGGGCTTCCGCATCTTCCTGGCCTGTCTGATTTTGGGCGTTGCTGCCATCGCAGCCGTTGGATCGGTGCGCGAGGCGTTGCGCGCGGGGCTCTCCAGCCAAGGCGCGGTGCTGTTGGGGGGCGATGCCTCGATTTCATTCACCTATCGCTTTGCCGACGAGGCCGAGTTGGCCATGATCGTTGATGCGGCTGAAGACGTATCCGTTGTCGCAGATTTCCGATCCATGATCGTGCTGGGCGACGAGCGGGCGCTCACGCAGGTGAAGGCCGTTGACGACGCCTATCCGCTCTATGGCGCGGCGAAACTGGACCCGTCGATTTCGATGGCGACTGCGCTGGACGGCATGAACGGACAGCCGGGGATCGTCATGGATGATCTGCTGATCGACCGTCTGGGGCTTCAGATCGGCGACAGCCTGACACTGGGCGAAATCCCCTTCGTCCTGATGGCCGAACTGGTCAGTGAACCGGACAACGCAACCGGAGGGTTCGGCCTTGGACCGCGCTCGATTTTGCGGCGCTCGGCGCTGGAGGGATCTAGCCTGCTATCCGAAGGCACGCTGTTTGACAGCCACTATCGCCTGCGTCTGCCGGAAGGCGGTATCGGTCCCGCCTATAGCGCACTGATGCCGGATCTCGAACCCAATGGTGCGCGTTGGCAGGACGCCCGCGACGGCGCGCCGGGCATGCGGCGCTTGATCGACCGGCTGGGCGCGTTTCTCGTGCTGGTTGGGCTAGCAGGGTTGGCGGTCGGAGGTGTCGGCATCTCGGCCGCGATCCGGTCGTACTTGGACGAAAAAACCGGTACGATTGCAATCCTGCGCGCGCTTGGTGCCGAACGCCGCGTGATCTTCCTGACCTATTTCCTGCAAATCGGCATCCTGACCCTTGTGGGTCTCGTACTTGGTGTTCTCCTTGGTGCAGTGATCCCGGCGCTGTTGGTCCCCGTCATCGCGCAATCTCTGCCGGTGTCGGCCGAGCTGACCGTCTATCCCCGTCCGTTGGCTGAAGCTGCACTTTACGGTGTGCTTGCGGCGCTCCTCTTCACGCTTTGGCCGCTCGCCCGCACGGAAGAGGTCAAAGCCGCAGATCTGTTTCGTGATGCCGCTCTCGGATCAAACCGCCTGCCACGTCCGCTGTTCATCGGGCTCTGCGTCGCCATTCTGGCCCTGCTGGTCTGGGTGGCCGCGCGGTTCTCGGGCATGCAAGCGCTGGCGATGTGGAGCTTCATCGGCCTTGGCGGCGCTTTCGCTACGTTGGTCCTGACGGGCATCGCCGTGAAATACGCGGCTCGTTGGCTGGGTCATCGTCAAATCCTGCGACGCGTCCCAACCCTGCGTATGGCCTTCACCGCCGTTGGCGGTCCAGGGGGCGAGGCCGGGGCCGTCGTGCTGTCACTTGGTCTTGGGCTGGCGGTTCTGGCCGCCGTCGGGCAGATCGACAATAACCTGCGCGGCGCGATTTCGCGTGACCTGCCAGACGTCGCCCCAAGCTTTTTCGTCGTGGACATCCAACCCGACCAGATCGAGGCCGTCAAAACGCGTCTGGATGGCGATCCCTTCGTCAGCCGTATCGACACCGCCCCCATGCTGCGTGGCGTGATCACCCAGATCAACGACCGCCCCGCGCGCGAGGTGGCAGGTGGTCATTGGGTCATCCGTGGCGACCGAGGCCTGACCTATTCCGCTCAACCCACCCGCACGACGGTGGTCGAAGGTGAATGGTGGCCCGAAGACTACCAAGGCCCGCCCCAAATCAGCTTCGCCGCCGAGGAAGCACGCGAAATGGGCATCGGCATAGGAGACCAATTGACCATCAACATTCTGGGCCGCGACATCACCGGTGAAATTACCTCGCTGCGCGAGGTTGATTTCAGTCAGGCGGGAATGGGCTTTATCCTGACGATGAATCCCTCGGCGCTGGCTGGAGCCCCGCACAGCTACATAGCGACGATCTATTCCGAGCAGCAGGGCGAAGCCGCAATCTTGCGTGATCTAGGCAACGCCCACCCGAACATTACCCTGATTTCGGTACGTGACGCGATCACTCAGATCACGGGGCTGATGGGCCAAGTGGCCGCAGCAATTACCTATGGCGCGCTGGCCACGCTGGTCACCGGCTTCGTGGTCTTGATGGGTGCCGCCGCCGCCGGGGAACGTGCCCGCACCTACGAGGCCGCAATCCTGAAAACCCTCGGCGCCACCCGCGCGGGCATCCTTGTGAACTTTGCTATCCGCTCGGCCGTTTTGGGCGCTGCCGCAGGTGTGGTGGCCGTTGTGGCTGGCGGCATCGCAGGCTGGGCCGTGACCCACTACATCATGGAAGAAAGCTTCGCGTTTGACCTGCCAAATGCCCTTGCGATCGTGTCCGGCGGCGTCCTCGCTACCGTCCTCGCGGGTCTATTCTTCGCCTACCGCCCACTGTCCGCGAAACCCGCGCGCGTCCTGCGCGCCCGCGAATAACGCCGCATTTTCTTGTCATAAATATCCCGGGGGAGCCTGAGCGGACATCGTCCGGTCAGGCGGGGGCAGCGCCCCCGTTGTCCTGTCCCAGCAGCTCTTTCAACACCAAAGCCATCACGCCCGCACTGTCGATCATGTCCTGCACACCGACCCATTCGTCGGGCTGATGCGCCAGATCTAGAATGCCCGGCCCATAGGCGATGCAGTTTTTCAACTTGCCGATCCGGTCGATGTGCTTCTGGTCATACGTGCCCGGACTGACCACATAGGATGGCTGCGCGCCCAGCACCTTCTCGATCGCCGCTGCGGTCGAGGTCACAACTGGTGCGCCCTTGTCGGTCATCGTCGGAATGACCTCGTGCATATCGCGGATCTCGTACTCGAAATTGGGACGTTCGGCGCGGATCGCTTCCAGCATTCGATTGACCTCGGCCTTTACCTCGTTGATGTCCTCTTCCATTAGGAAACGGCGGTCGATCACGATGCGGCAGCGGTCGGCCACGCAGGGCGCGGGCAGGCCGGTGAAGCCGGGGTCTTGCTCTGGCTCGCCCCCGTGGATCGAGTTGATGTTCAACGTCGACTGCTTTGCGCCCTCGGGCACCACGGGCATATCCGTGTGCTTGGTGGCGAGAAGCGGGAACAAGTGGCGTTCCATTTCTTCTAGAACCGCGCCCATATGACGAATGGCGCTGTCGCCAAGGAACGGCATGGATCCATGCGCAATCCGCCCCTTGGTCTCAATCTCAGCCCACCAAACCCCGCGATGGCCCAGACAGATGCGGTCCTTGTTCAGCGGTTCAGGGATGATCACATGCTGGACGCGATCCGGATCGAAGTAGCCCTTCTCGGCCAGATAGGCGACGCCGCCATAGCCACCGGATTCCTCGTCTGCCGTGGCGCTGATCTCAACCACGCCCGCATGGTTGGGGTCCAGCGCCACAAACGCTTCGGCCGCGATGATCGAGGCCGCCAACCCGCCTTTCATGTCACACGCCCCGCGCCCGTAGATCCTGCCATCTTCCAGCTCGCCCCCGAATGGATCCTTGGTCCAGCCATGCCCGACCTCGACCACATCATGGTGGCTGTTGAAATGCACACATTCGCCGGGGGTTTCGCTCTCATGGCGGCAAATCACGTTCCAGCGCGGATAGTCCGTACTGTCCCCCGGCGTGCCCTCGGCGCGGATCAACTCGACCGTCCAGCCCTTCGCGCCCATGCGTTCGGCGATATAGGTGCAGATCGTGCGATATTCGCGCCCCGGTGGGTTCAGCGTCGGGATGCGGATCAGGTCTTGGGTCAGCGAAATCAGGTCATCCTGACGGCGCGCAATTTCGGTCAGAAGCGGGTCGATTTTATCGGTCATGCCAAGACCCTAGGCCCCCTGTGCGCGTATCTCAATGGTGGATATCTGCCCCGTCTATTTTCGCGGAAAACGCGAAGGAAAACGCTGTTGTGGGTCTTTAAATCGCGGTAAGCTCAACCTAAATGCTAATGTAACAGTGATTAACATACTTCGCGCAGGCAGTAAGACCTGACCGAAGATTTGGTGGATAGAAGGAGGGCATATGTCCAGTTTTGATAAGCAGATTCGTGAAAGCCAGACGCAAGTTGAAGAAGCGCAGGCTAAGATTTCCGAACTGACCACACGGATTGAAACCGCACGGGCGAAGGCTGCCAGTGGCGAAGATATCTCGATCGACATCGAAAACGCCACGCTGGACGACGTGCACGCCCACACCGAAGCGATGAACGCAAATATCGCCGAGCTGATTATGGGGCTGGACGACGTGACTTCGGGCTTTTCAACCGATTTCGACCAGATGCGGTCGAAGACGGGCTGGGAAAGCTTTGTGGGTATTTTCTCGAAAGCGAAATCCGAAAGTATGCGTCAGGAACGTATGCGCACGGCCTCGATCGACGACAAGCTGCAAGAGCTGATCGCGCAGTCGGATTCGATTGTGAACCTTCTGGAAGGTCAGCTGGCCATGCTGAACGAGCAGAAGGAAAAGGTCGGCGCGAACCTGTCCACCACGCTGGACGAGCGCGAAATGACCGTGGGCGAGCTGGAAAGCCTGCGCGCCGAGATTCTGGGCATGGACCCCAAGATCATCGAGCTTGAAAACAAGATCGCCAACGAACAGGACGCCGCCAAACGTACGCAGCTTGAGACCGAGCTGGCCGATCTGAACACCCAGTACAACGAGATGGTGCAGGAAGAACAAGTGAAGCTTGCCAAGTCGCAGACGCTGGAACGCTATATCGAGAAGGGCAAAACCTGGGTCGACTCGCTGCAAAACCAGGCCGCGACGCAGATGGTGCTAATCAACAAACTGCAGACAGACACCAAACAGCGCGTGGTGCTGTATGATGCGCTGACCAAGTCGTTGAAGACCGCGCAGCAGCAGGATGTGGCGCACCGGATCAATGAAATCGGCGTCGAGACCGACAAGGAAGCCCAAGCCGCGATGGCCGCGATTGGCACGGCAACGAACCAGCGCATGGCCGACATGATGGAAGCCCACGAAGACCAGATGGTCTTTGCCCGCGACGTGCTGGAGCAGAAGGCCAAAGCCGACGAACGCTTCGCCCGCCGATTCGCCGAGATCGTCGAGAAGCACGACAAGAACCTGTATGGGGGGTAAGGCGAGGTCCCTTTTAGAGTTCGCAATGAGTGCTCGCCCTTGGACAGACGTGCTTGCTTGCGCCGGTCTAGGGGTGGGACTGTTCTTCGGATCCTGGGGGGTCGTTGTAGTTTCAATTGCAGCTCTCGTGGCCCTGAATTTTAAGCTTCTTTTTTATTTGGAGATGAAGTGGGCTGTTGTTTTCGTGAGGTTTTTCTCGATTTGGTGGCCGTCACTCGAAGAGAAAGCGAACAGACTAGCCAACTGGCTTGATGGTAAACGTCAAGTGGAGGCCCAGAGAGATGCAACAAAACGATGAGCGATAACATCAAAACCTCCGAACGCGCCTCGGCCGGTTTCGCCCCCCGCGACCATGCCGAGCTGACGGACACGCAGATCACGCGGCGCTATTTCTCGAAATTCGAGAAGATCACCGCGCATCTGGCCCGTGTGGCGGGGCAGATGGAGGTCGAGGGCAAGTTGAGCCGCGACGAGGTCGATGTGCTCGCCCGGTATCTGATCAAGCTGGGCCTCAGCTTCAAGGCGCTGGCGAACAAGTATCACATGTCCGAAACGGCGTATGGGCTGGGCGGAGCGACGCTGACTTTTGATCGGCGCGACAGCGGGTTTCCGATCCATGCGGAGCTTTTGCAAATGGCGTCCGACGCCGCGCAAGCGGATACGCATCTGAAGGGCATGGCGTCGACCGCCGATCTGAAAAGTCAGATGGTCAGCCAGATCGTCGGCGATCTGAGCGTACCGAAGAAGCTGCAATATGCCCTGTCGCAGCGGCTCTACTACGAGGAACTTCAGCGCGGCGATCTTTTCTGGCCGCAGATGCATCCCGACGTTATCTGGCGGCACAACAAGGGCGAAGGTCGCGATACCCGTCGCGTCTATCTGGCCCATTGGGCGGTCTATGACAGCGAGGTGAACCTGCCCACCATCTATCTGATGGAGCTGGAAGACACCGGCCGCACCGCGCTGCCCAAAGACGAACGCCGCTGGCCTCAGGTCCAGTCGCATCTGATGGCGCAGTCCATGGCCGGGTTGCAACTGGTGACCATCGCCACCGGGTTCGACAAGGATTTCGACGACTTGCACCCGAAACGTCTGCGCCGCTTCCATGTCGGACCGATGTATAGCCACACGTTCACGCGCCAGACCGGCCCTCTGCGCGAGGTGCTGGAACAGGCGAAAAGCCCGCCCGGCGAAGACTGGGCGCTGGCCTGGACTGTGGAAGAACTGAAAAGTGCCTCGGTGAAGGAAGAGAAATCCGGTTGGTTCGGGAAGGTCGAACGTCAGGTCTTCGCGCTCGACCCGTTTGCGGGCGCGGGCTCGACCATCGGCGCAACCAGCATGGAGCGCGCCATCATCATGCCCGAGCGCCCCTTTCAGGTGCTGGCCGAAAAGAACCCCGCCGGGTTCCACGACGTACGCAAATTTGTGGTCAGCCCGGGTGGCCGGGTTCTGTCCTACCGTTGATTTAGGAGTATTCGATGTCTTTACCCGCTGACCTGATGGAGCTTCGCGAAGAAGAAATCCGCGCGCATTACGTGGCCGCTGCGGGGCATCTGGATGGGTTTGATCACACGCCCCGGATCGCCAAACCGAAGGACGCGCCGCAGGCCGAACGCAGCCCCGGTATTGGGCGGGCACGGCGGTTCCGGTCGACCACGCCGGGGCTGGTGACACGCTCAACGGCGCGGCCCGAGGGCGTTCATCTGGTCGAACGGATTGAAAGCTCGGATGGGGATGATCCGCTGGTCTCTCCCATGCAGGCGACCGTCCTACACACCCTGCGCCGCGCAATCGCGATTGCACTGGCGGTGGGCGAGGGATTTGCCGAGCAAACCGAATTGGCTGCCCTGCGTCGCGCGAACCTTGAGGGTCGCTTGGGGGCAGACAAATCCACCGCGTTCTCGGAACTTCTGACCGCCGAAGCGCTGATCGTCCTCTACGTCTTCGGCAACGCAACGTCCTATCTGCTGGCCGACCACGCCAGCGAAACCCCGATCGAGGTCGGCGCGGTCGAGGAAATCCTGACCGACAACGCGCCCCTTGCCCTGAACGGCGCGCTATGGGAGCTGGATCAGGAGTTGGCCACCTTCGTGACCTCGGAAGACAAACTGGTCCCGACTGTTCTGGCCTTCGTCGAACAGTTGATGGAGAAGGTTGCGCTGCGTGCCCAAACCGCCAGCCACCTTGGTCCCTTCACCTCGGCCAATTACCGGGTCGAAGCGGATGACCTGACGATTTCCGGCTTCACGCCCTCGCGCGCCCATCGCGGCTCGAAGCTGACGATGACGTTCAAGAAACCGAACGAGGTCGTGGGTAACCACATCGCCAAATACCAAGCAATGAAGCTGGCCAAGATGCTGATGGCCTATGACTTTGACCGCAAACTGAACCCGTTTGCGGAACTGGGCGGTTTCATCTTCACCTTCATGGGCGACGGCAAACCGGGCACCGGGAAAACCACGCTGATCCAGATGATGGCCGGGCTGATCAACGACTACTGCGCGGTGGCGGGCTATCCGTTCCGCTATCAGAATTTCGGCATCGACAATATCGACAGCTATCAGGGTAAGTCAGGCCAGAACGCCAAGGCGTTCATCAACAATGTGCTCGATCCGAACGTGATTGGCTTTGGCACCGTGGATGACATCGACCAGATCGCAGGCAAACGCGGGGATCGACAGTCCAGCGCGGGCCAGCAAGAGGTCACGGCGGTCCTGATGGAAAGCTTCGCGGGCGCCAACACCGTGGTGCGCGGCAACTGCACCTTCGGCATGTTCTCGAACTATCCCGAGA
>CALJDH010000067.1 GCA_938023895.1 uncultured Aliiroseovarius sp. | reverse complement strand
GAGCGACAGAAGCAACCCGCCGCGCTTCAGGCCCACGGTCAGGGCAGCCCCAAAGGCACCGATCATCGACAGCGCCGGCGTGCCGATCAACAGCGTGATGAAGATCCAGTAATGGCCGGGGCTTTCAAGGTTCATGAGCGTTCCCAGCACGGGTGCGGCGAGAGTCAGCGGAAGACCAGTGACCAGCCAATGTGCCAGCGCTTTGACGGCGACGATCCCCTCCATCGGGATGGGGGCTGTGGCCAGCAGGTCCAGCGATCCGTCCTCGAAATCCAGCTGGAAGATGCGGTCGAGCGACAAGAGGCAGGCCAAGAGCGCACCCACCCACAAGATGCCCGGTGCGATGCGCGACAGGATTGCAGCCTCGGGGCCGACACCAAAAGGCACAAGGGTCGAAACGATCAGGAAGAACGCCAAGCCCAGCCCAAAGCCGCCCCCTGCCCGCATGGCAAGTCTGAGATCCCGCACCAGCAAAGCGATCATGAAAAGGCCTCGTCGAAATCTGCATAGGCGTCGCGGTGTGTATCGCCGCGCGGGCGGTTTACATCTGCTTTGAAAGGGCCGACATCCAAGGTCTCGGCCTGCAGGCCAAGGTCGATATGGGTGGCAATCAGAGCCGAGCCGCCACCCGCCACATGCGCCCGTACAGCGTCGGCGAACAGCGCGACCGAGGCCACGTCCAACGACACAGTGGGTTCATCCAAAAGCCAGATGGGGCGTCCCGTGACCAACAGGCGCGCCAATCCCAACCGCCGTTTCTGACCTGCTGACAGGTTGGCCGAAGGACGCTCTAGCAGCCCACGCAAATTGAACCCCTCCACCGCAGGTGCGATATCCGCAATCCCGTGGACAGACGCCCAAAAGCGCAGGTTCTCTTCAACACTGAGCGTGGCTTTCAGCCCATCGGCGTGGGCACCATAGGTGATCTGCTCTGGATCGGCCGAAACACTTCCGGTCAAGGGCGGCTGCAATCCCGCAAGGGTCCGCAAGAGCGTGGTTTTTCCGGATCCGTTCGGGCCACGCAGGATCAAAACCTGACCGGGGGACAGGGTGAATTCCAACCCCTCCAGCACCGGCACACCACCGCGCGCCACGGTCAGATTTTCGACCCGAAGTTCCATGCAGACAGCCTTAGACCGGAAGGGCGGCCAGCGCAATGCGGCGGCCCTCGGCGATCAGGACGTTATAGGTGCGGCAGGCCTGCGCAGATGCCATCATCTCGATCCCGATCCCAGCATCCTCGAGTGCCTCGCGCAAGGGCGTGGGCGGATGCGCGATCTCGTCCCCCATGCCCAGAAACAGCACGTCGATCTGACCTTTCAGAGCGGTCAGGGCGGCAATGTCGTCTAGCCCGCCCCAGCCAGTTGCGGTTTCCGCCGTGACCAGCACCGGGCCTTCGATCACCTCGCCCGCAACGCGGAAAAAGCCAGGGCCGTAGCTGTCGACCGGTTGCGCGCTGTCATATCGGACTTCGTGAAACTGCATCGGGATCTCCTTAACCTAAGGCAGCGTATAGCCCTGACAGGGCCGATCCTGCAATGATCGCATAGGCAACGCGACGGTAAAGGCGCTCGTATTCCGGGTTGAATATCCAGCCGCCAATCCAGTTTCCTAAGATACTGGGCAACATTGTTAGTAGCCCAAGCACCAGCGGAAGGCCCAGAAGCTGGCCTGTTATCAGGAATGCCGCCAACATGATTAGATCGAAGAAAAACAAAAAAGCCGTCGTATTGGCGCGGATCACGCGTGGCCCATGTGGCGACGCCATGTAAAGCAAAATGACCGGGGGCCCCGGGATACCCGCAGCTCCACCCAACAGGCCAGCAACTCCGCCGGTTGCCCAGACTGTTTTGGGTGTCACTGAACCATGATACCGCCATCCGCTTATTAGAGCCGCCAACATCGCAAGGCTCACAAGCGACACGACCAGTTTGAAAACTGTGGGGTCGACAACAAAAAGTGCGGCAAGCCCCAAGGGCAGCGCAATTGCCATTCCGATTACAAGCCGCATCAGGTCTTTAGGATGCCCATCCTTCAGGGCACGAGGAATGGCTGGTGCAGGACCGGCCAGATCCATAACAATGAGAATTGCAATTGCCAGCACTGGGTCGACCACTTGCGATGCGATCGGCAGAAAAATCATTGCCGTGCCAAATCCGGCAAATCCGCGCACCAACCCGGCCGTAAAGGCGGCGGCCAGAATCCACCCAAGCCCCGGCAAGGCCAGGGCTTGGGTCAGAAGATCAGGCATCCACGTTGGCAAACTGGTTGCCGGCGGTGGCATCGGGCTTGGACCAGTCGCGCTTTACGCCAAGGCGCAGTAGGATGGCCGAGGCCACGAAGATCGACGAATACGTCCCGACGATCACACCCCAGATCATCGCAAAGACGAAACCGCGGATCACGTCGCCACCCAGCACGTAAAGCGCAATCAGCGCCAAAAGCGTGGTGACAGAGGTCATCATGGTACGGGCCAGCGTTTCGTTGATCGACAGGTTCAGAACCTCTTTCAGGTCCATCTTCTTGTAGCGGCGTAGGTTTTCCCGCACACGGTCGAAGACAACCACGGTGTCGTTCAGCGAATAGCCCACGATGGTCAGAAGCGCTGCGATGATGGCAAGGTCGAACTTGATGCCCAGCAGGCTGAATATCCCGATGGTCAGCACCACGTCATGCACAAGCGCGGCCACCGCACCCAAGCTGAACTGCCATTCGAACCGCAGCCAAATATAGACCAGAACCGCTGCAATCGCGGCCACAACGGCCAGAACAGCTGTCGTCACCAGCTCGCCCGAGACTTTCGGCCCCACACTTTCCACGCTGGGGAAGGTGATGGCGGGATCGACTTCGGCCAGCGCCTGTTCGATCAGGGTCATGGTTTCCGGCGTGATCGCCTCTTGGCCCTCTTGGGCTTCGATGCGGATCTGACTGACATGCTGATCGTCGCGGAAGTTCACGTCGTTCACTTCGACAATCGAGATGTCACCAAGCGCCAGCGGTGTCAGCGCGTCACGATATACCCCCACATCCACGGCCTGCGTGCTTTCGGTGCGGATCGTGGTGCCGCCGCGGAAATCGATGCCGAAGTTCAGGCCGATCACAAGGAACAGCACGACCGAGGCGACCATCGCCAGCCCCGAAGCGCCCAG
>CALJDH010000066.1 GCA_938023895.1 uncultured Aliiroseovarius sp. | reverse complement strand
CCAGAATGGCTTTCTTGGTGGGCAGTTTGCTCATGCGAAATAATCCTGGATGATGCGGCTGTAGATGGATTTGAGCTGCGGGATCAGGGCGACTTCGACCCGTTCGTCCACCGCATGCATGGTTTTCCCGACAAGGCCGAACTCGACCACAGGGCAGTGATATTGCACGAAGCGTGCGTCTGACGTGCCGCCCGATGTGGACGTCTCGGGCACCAGCCCCGTTTCGGCTTGTACGGCGTTCGAGATTAAGTCTGACAACTCACCCGGAGGCGTCACGAAGCTTTCGCCCGAGACCTTCACGACCATTTCGATATCCACGCCGGTGTCCTTGCCGACGCGCTCGGCTTCGGCCTGCAACCACTTGGTCAGGCTGTCCGAGCTATGGGCGTCGTTGAAGCGGATGTTCACTGTGGCGCGGCTTTCGGCGGGGATCACGTTGGTGGCTGGGTTGCCGGTGTCGATGGTGGTCACGGCCAGCGTTGAGGCGTCGAAGTGGTCGGTGCCTTTGTCCAGCTCATGCGCGGCCAGATCGGCCATCAGACGGGCCAGTGCGGGGACCGGGTTCAGGGCGCGATGCGGATATGCCGCGTGGCCTTGCACGCCGCGCGCGGTGAAATAGGCGGTCATTGATCCGCGCCGCCCGATCTTCATCATCTCGCCCATTTCATTGGGGCAGGTGGGTTCGCCGACGACGCAATCGGTCATCTTCTCGCCCTGCGCCTCCATCCAGTCCAGAATGGCGACGGTGCCATCGGTTGCGGGGCCTTCTTCGTCCCCAGTGATGGTGATGACGAGCGATGCATCCTCGGGCGCATGGCGGGTGAAATCAACGGCGGCTGCGACCCATGCCGCCACGCCTGACTTCATGTCGGTCGCACCCCGGCCATAGAGGTATCCATCTCGGATTTCCGCACCGAAGGGATCGACGCTCCATGCGCCAACATCGCCCACGGGGACCACGTCCGTATGCCCATTGAATCCCAACGTGCGGGCGTTCTTGGACCCCCAGCGGGCAAACAGGTTGGACACCTCTCCACGATCCACACGGGTGCAGGTGAAGCCCGCCCCGGTCAGGATGCCCTCAAGCAGCGTCAACGCTCCGCCTTCGTCCGGCGTGACCGATGCGCAGCGCACAAGTCGTTGGGTCAGGTCCACGGGGTCCAGTGGGGCAGGTTGGGTCGTCGTCATCACATTCTCCATTCCACCCACCCTTAACAGGTGCCGCGACCGGTGGAAACGTCCCTTGCCCGCGAAACCCTGCCCGTGAAAGGCCAATGCGCCCTGTCGCGCTGGACCCTGCGCCACGTGGCCGCTAACCTGCCTGCATATTGCAACCCCTGATTGGAGCGCCCCATGCGTAAACTCCTGTTCCTTCTATGCCTTTTGCCCCTAACGGCTTGTGTTGATGCTGACATGAAGCTGATCATCAAAGACGACACGGCCACTGTGTCATCGGTTATCGTGATGGGCCCGGACGGGTATCAGATGATAGCGGCAAGTGGCGAAGACCTGTGTAAAGACGGTGTTGGCGCACCGCTTGATGATGGTGGATACAGGTGCGAGATCGAACAGACTGGAACGATCGACGAAATGATTGCCGAACTTGATTCCGCCAAAAACAATTCCGACGGCATGGCGCCGGACGAGTCCGCGCGGATTGAACGTCTGGAAAATGGTGATGTTCGCGTGTCCTTCGATCTGGCCGAGATGAAAGCTCAGATTTCAGAAGGTGGGATGGATCCCAATATGGTCGCCATGATGCAGCAGGCCTTCGTTGGCCGCCGGATCCTGATGGAGATCGAGGGCAACATTATCGAGACCAATGGCGAGAAGGCCACGAATGGGCGGAGCGCGTCGGTTACAATCCCGCTGGACAAGCTGTTGATGCAAGACCCATCAGTTCCTGACAGCTTTGTTACGATCGTTAGACCCTAACGCATCACCTGATAAGAGAGTTTATGACGCCTGGTAGTTCGTCGGGCGTCATTACATGGGCATCTGCATCTGACAGATCATCTTGCCCGCCATAGCCCCAGCCCACCGCGATAAACGCCATGTTATTGGCGCGTGCGGCCTTCATGTCATAGTGTCGATCTCCGATCATCACGCACCGTGCGGGGTCATCGCCTGTGATCGTCAACGCATGGGCCAGCAGCTCGGCCTTGTCGTTGCGGGTTCCGTCCAGCTCGGGTCCGAATTCGTGGGCCATGTGCTGGGCCAGCCCGAAATGTGCGGTGATTTTGCGGGCATAGGCGTGGGGTTTGGCGGTGGCGATGCTCATCTTGTGGCGCGTGGCCAGGTCGTCCAGCACACGCAGAATGCCGTCATAAACCGTGCAGTCATACATGCCGCCGCCGTGATTATAGTATTTGCGGTAGGCCTCGAGCGCGGCATCCGGGTCCGGGGCGCCGAGCTTTTCGAAGCTCCACAAAAGCGCCGGGCCGATCACCCATTCCAGATCATCTGCACTTGGCGCGGGTAGGCCAAGATCATGCAGCGCCTTAATCACGCTGCCGGTAATGCCCGGCTTGGGATCCGCCAGCGTGCCATCCAGATCCCAAAAGATCATTGCAGGGGGCGCTTTTCGTCGTCGTAAAACGGAGTCATCTGGGCGACGATTACGCTGTTTTCGGCCAAGGCTCGGCCCATCAGTTTGCGTTCTTCTGCCGGGATGTCGTGGCCCTCGGCCAGACGGTCATCCAGCGATCCATATCCGCTGACG
>CALJDH010000065.1 GCA_938023895.1 uncultured Aliiroseovarius sp. | reverse complement strand
CGGTGCGAAGGTTGCCAGATTGCCACCAAGCCCACTCAGGGAGCCTCCGGCAACAAAGTACCCTGCGATCGGCAGCAACATCACAACGCAACACGCCATCATGGCTATGTGCATGGGCTTGGAGTTAGCTCGGCCTTGCCTCATGGATTTGGTTTCGGTTTTGCTCATCATGGGTACCTCGTCCAGCTGGAATAACTCCATATGCAGGCCTCTCTACAGTAAAGGTCAAGGATACATTTCGATACAAATCTCCGCCCTTCAAACGGTTGATGGTGGCCGCTGTTCAGGCGAAAAAATGTCTCTAAAGGCACCCAATTGGATTTAATGGAGAGGCGGCATGACAGGCAATCGCAAACTAGGAAGACGCAGGGCGCTGACCGGCATCGCTTCGTTTCTGGCAACCCCGTCAATCCTGAGGGCGCAAGATGCGCCATCGAACATTCCGGGATCTGTTGTCCAACGCAATATCTCGTCTTTCGCCTTGCACGAATGGCGCGACCACTTCGATACCCTTGGCAAAGGTATCCTGTTGTCTGACACAATCACACGAACCTTGCAGCACTGGACCGCCGATGGAGAGATGCGGATCTACCCGACCTCAGTGCCTCTGACCGAAGAGCTGACACGTCGCGGCTATACCGAAGTGGTAGAGAAGCGAAAGAACCCAGGCTGGGCTCCGACGCCATCGATGCGAGAACGTAACCCGGATTGGCCAGCCTATGTTAAAGGTGGCGATCCTATCAATCCACTTGGGACACGCGCGCTTTATCTTTCCTGGCAGTACTATCGTATTCACGGAACACAGGACACGCGGAAAATTGGCCGACGTTCGTCAAACGGCTGCATCGGTCTTTACAACGAGAAGATCGAAGAGGTCTATGACCGGGTGCCCATCGGCACGCAAGTCAAGCTGATTTGACCGCTGATCAATCAACCCAAAGGATGAAACTATGAGCAATTGGGGACTATTTGTCGGTGGTGCGCTGCTGGCTGGTGTCGTGGCAGCTGGATGGCAGGTTCTTCAACCCGCGCCGGCGCAACCGGGACATTCCATGGTGCCGCCCGATACGAGCGACATCGCGATGGGAGATCCCATTGAAGATGTTCGGGTCCCAGCAGAGCTGTCCTCGAACGCTGTCGTTGGCAAACGCGCCTTCGAGGCGAAATGTGCAGCTTGCCACGGGGCAAATGCTGCGGGTCAAAACGGTATCGCTCCACCGCTTGTGCACAAGATCTACGAACCAAGCCATCACTCGGATGAAGCGTTCCAAATCGCCGCCCAACGCGGGGTGCGGGCCCATCACTGGAAGTTTGGGAATATGCCTCCGGTTCCTGGGCTGACCCGAGCGGATGTTCAATATATCGCGACCTACGTGCGAGAATTGCAGCGCGAGAATGGTATTAACTGATGTCGAAGTGGGCTGGTGTCGAGTTGTTCAGAATTCTGTTTGCCACCCTGATCGGCGGCTTTGTGGCCCTTTCGGGTTTGCCTGACGCCGCATGGGCACATGCAGACAAATCCAACGACCTGCACATCATCTATGACGGTGGCACGGTGCCCGACGATCACGCTGACACTGAGATCACTGGCGGACACTGCCACCCCGGGTTGGATTGCTTCACCGTCGCCGCATTCCTTATGGCCCCTAGCTTGCCCAGCCCATCTAAAGCCAGCGAAGCGAAGGTCTGGTTCATCAAGCTCGAAAACGATCGCTGGATTCCTTCATCGGACAAACCTCCTCCCCGATACTTTTCTTGATCCCACCAAATCAAAATATCAGACAGATCAAGGACTAAACTCATGAAAAAAACTCCTGTTTTCGCGGCGATTGTCGCAAGCTCGACCGCCTTGGCCGCATTTGCCCATGGCGGCGCGACCGGTATCGTCAAGGAACGCATGGACGCAATGGCGGACATGGGGAAAGCCGTGAAAGCGGTTACCCCTATGATGCGGGGAGAGGTGGCCTATGACGCAAACGTCATCCGTCAGGCAGCAGCTACATTTTCCCGCCACGCTGGCGACGCCATGACCCAGTTGTTTCCTGAAGGCTCTGGCGGTACCCCGTCCGAAGCCAAGGAAACGGTCTGGAGCCAATGGGAAGAATTTTCGGATATGGCCGAACGGTTGGGTGTACTTGCCGATGGGCTTGCAGGTGCCGCGGATAACGGGCTGATGGCCGCGAGCGATGATGGCTCTTCGCCGGGCGCTATGATGGGCGGCGACGCCAGCATGATGGGCAACAGCGCAATGATGGGCGGTGGTGCTATGATGGGCGGCGGAATGATGACCGCCGAGCAAATTGCCGGCATGCCCGCAGACGGCGCGTTTACCATGGTCACCCAAGTATGCTCGGCTTGCCACACGAAGTTCCGCACGGAAAGCCAGTAAATGCGCTGGGTTCCGAGAATGACCCTAGGTGCGGCGGCATTCGGCGCCGTCGCTATCGGGGCGCTCGTTGCCTGGCCAATCGGCCAGGACAATGGGATCATCACGCTGAACGGTGACGTGGACCGAGGCGCATACCTAGCACGCGCAAGCGGCTGCATTGCATGCCACACCAACTTCGAGGCAAGTGGAGCCCCGCTGGCAGGAGGCGTAAAGCTCGACACCCCGTTTGGCACACTCTACTCACCCAATCTGACCACTGACCCGGAGCACGGGATCGGCGGTTGGACGATAAAAGAGTTTGCCCGCGCTGTGCGCCAAGGTGTTTCACCGGACGGCGCGCCATATTATCCAGCCTTTACCTATCCCTTCTACGGCAATTTCACCGATCAGGACATTGCTGATCTTTGGGCGGCATTTCAAACCGTGCCCGCCGTTAACGAACCGTCCAAGGATCAGGAAATGACCTTTCCGTTCAACCAACGTTGGGGTTTGAAACTGTGGCGTGCGGCCTTCTTGGTGCCGCCCCGAACAGATCCGGTCGAAGGAAATGATGTCGTCTGGAACCGGGGACGAGAACTTGTCGAGGGAGCGACTCACTGTGCTGCATGCCACACAGCGCGCAACTTCGCAGGAGCCCGCCAGTCCGACAGCCAGCACTTCAAAGGCAGCAGGTCACTTCCCGGCGGCGGCAAAGCCCCGGCCATCGACTATGAAACCCTTCAAATGCGCGGATGGACTGTAAACAGCCTGGCATATGCCTTGCGCACAGGTGTCAAACCCGACGGGGACGCTTTCGGCGGTTCGATGGGAGAGGTTGTCATGTATGGAACGAGTTTCCTTACGGATGAAGACCGCAAAGCCATGGCGACCTATCTGATGGATGATCATACCGGCGGTTGAAACCGCGTGACATGACAGGGCAGAGGGCTAAGGCCCCTGCCTCAACAGGAAACCAAA
>CALJDH010000064.1 GCA_938023895.1 uncultured Aliiroseovarius sp. | reverse complement strand
TGCTGAACTAAACTAATACGGGCGCTGAATGCGCTTTGTTTTCAAACCGCCGGTGAAATGCTAGACTTCCGGCAAGAATATGAAAGAGCATGCCCACAAAGGGCAAAATGATACAGGAAAGACCATGAAACATATTGCGATGACTGCGCTGTTCGTGGGCGCTTTGGCCGTGTCGGCCTGTTCGAACGACCGCTTTGGAAATGGCCGCTTTGGCGGTGGTTCTGGCGATTTCGTTGCAGGCAGCCCGTCTGATCCGCGCTCGCCGGCGTATTTCAACCAGACCGTCGGGGACCGCGTGCTGTTTGCTGTGGACCAGTCGACGCTCAGCCCAGAAGCCGTTCAGGTGCTTACCCAGCAGGCCACGTGGCTGATGGAGAACACCAGTTATACCGCTGTGATCGAAGGTCACGCGGACGAGCAGGGCACCCGTGAATACAACCTTGCACTGGGTGCGCGTCGTGCCTCGGCCGTGCAGAACTTCCTGATTGATCGCGGTGTCGCGCCGAACCGTCTGCAAACCGTCAGCTATGGTAAAGAACGCCCGCTCGAGATCTGCTCGGACGAGCTGTGCTACTCCAAGAACCGTCGCGCCGTGACCGTGCTGGCCGCGGGTGCGATCACAAGCTGATCCAACTGGACGAAGAGGGCCTGAGAGATGGTGGCAAGATCCTTGAAAGCTTTGTTGCTGGGTGCCGTTCTGGTGGGGGCGCCTGCTTTGGCGTCAGCGCAGGACCGGGCCCAGTCCTTGGCGGATATCCGGCAGGAACTGACCGTGCTCTATGTCGAGATCCAGAAGCTGAAGACCGAGCTGTCGACCACCGGGGGCGCAAATGTGACCACCGGCGTGGGCAGCCTGTCTCAGCGCATGGCAGCCATTGAAGGCGAGCTGTCGCGCCTGACCTCGAAGACCGAACAGCTAGAGTTTCGCATCAACTCGATCGTGAAAGACGGCACCAATCGCCTTGGGGATCTCGAGTTCCGTCTGGTCGAACTTGAAGGCGGCGACATTTCCCAGCTTGGTGAAACCTCGACCCTTGGGGGTGGCGCGGCGCCGGAAGGTCCGGTGACAGCTCCGACTTCGCCTACGTCTCCTGCGACCGAGCTTGCCGTGGGCGAGCAGCAGGACTTTGATGCTGCAGGTGGGGCGCTGGAAGCGGGTGATTTCGCGCAAGCAGCGACCCTCTACACGCAGTTCATCGAGAACTACCCGGGCAGCCCGCTAACTTCGGAAGCGCATTTCCAGCGCGGCGAGGCCTTGACCGGAACGGGTGACGTGAAGAACGCCGCACGTGCCTATCTGAACGCCTTCTCGGGCGCGCCCAACAGCGACCGCGCGCCAGATGCGCTGTATCGTTTGGGCTTCTCGCTGGGCGAGCTTGGGCAGGTGAATGAAGCCTGTGCTACGCTGGCAGAAGTGGGTAAACGCTTCCCCGGCGCCCCTGCGGTGGCCGATGCGCAAACCGCGCGTCAGGCCCTGAACTGTCCGTGACGCCCGAAAAGACATTTGAAATTGCCTTGGACCGGGCCCGCCAGCGCGGGCCCGTTTCGCGTCTTGGGCTGGCCGTGTCAGGCGGTAGCGACAGCATGGCGATGCTGGTTTTGGCCGCCGACTGGGCCACGAGGGCCGGGGCTGACCTGCGGGTAGCCACGGTGGACCATGGCTTGCGGGCGGAGGCCGCGGACGAGGCAAGCTGGGTCAAGGGGCTGTGTGCCACGTTTGGTGTGCCCCATCACACATTGACATGGGCAGAGCCGCCCAGCGGCAATGTCCAAAGTGCCGCCCGCACTGCGCGCTATGATCTGCTGGCCAATTGGGCGCGGGATCTGGACTTAGATGCCGTGGCCGTAGGCCATACCGCCGATGATCAGGCCGAGACTTTCGTGATGCGTCTGGCGCGCGGCTCGGGCGTGGATGGCCTTTCGGCCATGCAAGACGACTGGCAATCGCAGGGAATGCGCTGGCTGCGCCCGATCTTGGCAACGAGCCGTGAGGAGTTGCGGCAGGTTCTGAAGGAACGTGAGATCGCATGGATCGAGGATCCCTCGAACACGGATACGCGCTTTGACCGCGTCCGGGTACGCAAAGCGATGAGGGATCTGGCCCGTTTGGGACTGAATCGTGACAGGCTGGTCGGTACCGCAGAACGCATGTCTGAAGCGCGCATCGCTTTAACGCAAGCCGCGGTCGATGCTGCTGAGCCCTGCACCGAGGTTGTGCTTGGTGACGTCACGTTCGACGCAGAAGCCTACACGGCGCTCCCGACCGAAACCCGGCACCGCCTGCTGGCTGCCGCAATCCGCTTTGTGTCCAAAGCAGCTTATCGCCCCCGATATGACGCGTTGAAAGAGGTCGAAATGCAGGTGTTAGAAGGACAACGTCGGACACTTTCGGGCTGCACATTGCACCTGAAGGCCGGGCACATTGCGATTGGACGCGAGCTGAATGCTCTTCGATATGTGACAGCACAGCCCGGCGAAGTGTGGGATGGGCGCTGGGTTCTGACAGGACCGGCAAATACGCTAGTGCGGGCCTTGGGTGATGCCATTTCCGACTGTCCCGATTGGCGCGCAATTGGCCAGCCTCGTGGCCGCCTGATGACCACGCCCGCGCTGTTCGACGGCGATCGGTTACTGGCTGCGCCTGCTGCTGGTTTTTTGTGCGACGGGGCCACTCTAACGGGGCCAAGCAAAGCTGATTTCTTAAAGGCGATTTTATCGCATTGAACCTCGGCCAATCATCCCTATTTTAAGAACACGGCGTTAAGCGGTCCGCTTGGCGTCCTGTCGCTATGGCATCTAAAGGAGATCCCCCTTGGGCAACGCGAGAAATTTCGCCTTCTGGATTGTGCTTTTCGTGCTCATCCTGGCCTTGTTCAACCTGTTCTCGAACGGTCAGTCTGGGCTTGCATCGTCTCAGGCAACTTATTCGGAGTTTATCGCCGCCGTTGAGGGCGACAATGTGAAGTCCGTCACGATAGATGGCGAAAAGCTGATCTATCAGGCGGGTGATGGCAAGATTTATCAAACCATCGCGCCGCGTGATGCGGAAGTAACGCAGTTTTTGATCGCCGAAGGCGTCGAGGTAACTGCCGAAGCGCAACAGCAATCGGGCTTCATGAGCATTGTTACGCTGCTTCTGCCGGTGGCTCTGCTGATTGGCTTCTGGTTCTTCATGATGAACCGGATGCAAGGCCGCGGTGGCGGTGGCGCTATGGGCTTTGGCAAATCAAAAGCCAAGATGCTGACCGAACGCGAAGGCCGAGTGACCTTTGATGATGTTGCCGGCATTGACGAAGCCAAGGAAGAGCTTGAAGAGATCGTGGAATTCCTGCGCAACCCGCAGAAGTTCAGCCGCCTTGGCGGTCAGATCCCCAAAGGTGCGCTGCTTGTTGGCCCTCCGGGCACGGGTAAGACGCTCTTGGCCCGCGCGATTGCAGGCGAAGCAGGAGTGCCCTTCTTCACCATTTCGGGTTCTGACTTTGTTGAGATGTTCGTCGGTGTGGGTGCTTCCCGTGTCCGTGACATGTTCGAACAGGCCAAGAAAAACGCGCCCTGTATCGTTTTCATTGACGAAATCGACGCCGTGGGCCGCTCGCGTGGCGCAGGCTATGGCGGCGGCAATGACGAACGCGAACAGACGCTCAACCAGCTGCTGGTCGAGATGGACGGCTTTGAAGCCAATGAAGGCGTGATCATTCTGGCCGCGACCAACCGTCGTGACGTACTGGACCCGGCCCTGCTGCGTCCCGGTCGTTTCGACCGTCAGGTCACTGTGCCAAACCCCGACATCAAAGGCCGCGAGAAGATTCTGGGCGTTCACGCCCGCAAGGTGCCGTTGGGCCCTGACGCCGACATGCGCATCATTGCACGTGGTACGCCGGGCTTCTCGGGTGCGGATCTGGCGAACCTTGTGAACGAGGCTGCGTTGATGGCCGCTCGTGTGGGCCGTCGTTTCGTAACCATGGAAGATTTCGAGAACGCGAAAGACAAGGTCATGATGGGGGCCGAGCGCCGCTCGATGGTCTTGACCGATGATCAGAAAGAAAAGACCGCCTATCACGAAGCCGGTCACGCCGTGGTGGGCCTGAAGCTGCCGCAATGTGATCCCGTTTATAAGGCGACCATTATCCCGCGCGGTGGCGCATTGGGTATGGTTGTGTCGTTGCCTGAAATTGATCGCCTGAATTTGCAGAAATCAGAGTGCGAAGAAAAGCTGGCCATGACCATGGCAGGCAAGGCGGCAGAGAACATTAAATATGGTCCTGAAAACGTCTCTAACGGTCCTGCAGGTGATATCCAACAGGCATCGGGCCTTGCGCGTGCGATGGTACTGCGTTGGGGGATGTCGGATAAAGTTGGCAATATCGACTATTCCGAAGCGCATGAAGGGTATTCAGGAAACACCGCAGGATTTTCGGTATCTGCCAATACAAAGGAAATGATCGAGGATGAGGTGAAACGCTTTATCCAAGAAGGGTATGACCGTGCCTATAAAATCCTAACGGAACAAAACGAAGAATGGGAGCGTTTGGCCCAAGGTTTGTTGGAATATGAAACCCTAACAGGTGATGAAATCAAACGTGTCATGAAAGGCGAACCGCCGCATTCCGATGATACGCCTGATGCGGACGACGGAAACGCCACCCAATCGGTGACGGCCATTCCAAAGACCAAGCCAAAGGCGAAAGGCGGCATTGCCCCTGAAACCAGCTAAACTTGGTTAATGTTTGAACAAAAATTGACCCCCGCTTTTGCAGCGGGGGTTTTTATTTTTAACATGCGCATGGACGCACATAAAACGCGCGAAAATCACAAATTGAGTTCATGGATCATCAGGAATAGCCATATCGATATCACGGTTAAGGAGATGACTATGACAAATCTAAACTCTAACTTACACGTCGTTGCGCGTGTGTTTCTTGGTCTTTTGTTTCT
>CALJDH010000063.1 GCA_938023895.1 uncultured Aliiroseovarius sp. | reverse complement strand
AGCCGCCTTGCTGCGTCACATCTGGCGCCCCCGTCGCTTCCGCGCTTTGCTGGATCGTTTCGCCGGTCGTGCGCCGCTGCCGGAAGGCCGCGCGGCGATGCTGGCAAAAGAAGACCCGATGCAGGATGCTGGCCCCCAGATTGGGTTGCGCTCGGCGGCTGAAATCGCCGACCGCATCGAAGCCCTGCGCGAAGATGCTGCTGCCGCGCCGATCTCGGTGCAAGAGGTCGAGCTGCTGGACGATCTGCTGGGTTTGCGCGAAACCACGGTGAACGTGCTGTCGCGTCTGCGTGACATGGCCGTGGACATGCCCGCCATCGCGGATGCCGTGGATCGCTTGGAAGCCCGCGCCGAGGCGCTGTATCAGCGTGGTGTGGACGTGGAAAATCTGGATTTCGAAGGCAGCTATGGCCGCACTTCGATGGAGTATTATGACGGGTTCGTATTTGGCTTCTACGCCGAAACCCGCCCCGATCTGCCCCCCGTGGCCACAGGCGGGCGCTATGACGCGCTGACCCGCGTGCTGGGCCGCGCCAAGGGGCATGAGATCCCCGCCGTCGGCGGCGTCATCCGCCCCGAGATCGTGTTGGAACTGACCGCTGGGGGTGCAAAATGACCCTGAAGATTGGTGTGCCCTCGAAGGGCCGACTGATGGAAAAGACCTTTGACTGGTTCGGTGCCCGTGGCGTGGAACTGGCCCGCACCGGGTCGGATCGCGAATATGCCGCTGCGGTCAACGGGATCGATGGGATCGAGCTGGTCTTGCTGTCGGCGGGTGAAATCCCGCGCGAGCTGGCCGCTGGCCGCATCCATTTGGGCGTAACAGGCTCGGACCTTGTGCGCGAGAAACTGGGCAGTTGGCAGGACAAAGTGTCAGAGCTGGCGCTCATGGGCTTCGGCCACGCGGACCTGATCATCGCCGTGCCAAAATGCTGGGTCGACGTGAACACGCTGGACGATCTGGATGCCGCCGCGGCTGCGTTTCGTGCCGAGCACGGGTTCCGTCTGCGCATCGCGACCAAGTTCCACCGTCTGATCCGCGATCACCTGCGCGATCACGGCGTGGCAGATTATCAGCTGGTGGACAGTCAGGGCGCGACCGAAGGCACTGTTAAAAACGAAACCGCCGAGGCCGTGGCCGATATCACCTCGACCGGCGAGACGTTGCGCGCGAACCACCTGAAGATTCTGGCAGGTAAGCCGGTGCATAAATCGCAAGCAACCCTGTTCAAGTCGCGCAATGCGGATTGGAACGAGGCGACCCGCGCCACCTTGAAAACGCTGACAGCAAAGCTGGGCCTGCAGTCCTAAACCTGCGGATCCAGCGCAAGCTGCATCCAGTTGCGCAAAGGCTCCATCGCGCGCAGTTCGATTGCGATCATCGCCGGTCCGTCCGGCCCCATGATCTCGGCCTGCGGGACGTGATCGTTCCACCACACGATCCCCTTTCGCCGCAGCAGATCGCCATGCGGATGCTCTGCCTCCCACGCCATCGGGACGCGTTTTAGTTCGGGCTCGGAAGTCCGCAATCCATCGGATTCTGCTTTCGCATGTAGCACTTGCAAGACCTCGCCTTGCGGACCGGCCACGGTCTCGCGCCAATGCGCCAGCGCCTCGCGGTCGAAGGCGAAAATCCCGAAGCCCACCACAAGGTGATCTGTCTGCAAGCCGACCATCCAGCTGGCCCCGGTCTGAGCGTCCGAAAAGCCAATATGGATATGCGTGTTATAGGGTGTCTTGTCTTTGGAAAACCGCAGATCGCGGTGCATCCGAAAAATCCGCGTGGTCACATCGGTTGCATAGTTCGCCGCAAGCCTCTGGTTCAACGCATCGGAAAACTGCGCGGCGGCGTCTTTGATATGCGTCTCATAACGCGGTTTGTTGTCCGCAAACCAGTCGCGGCTGTTGTTCTCGGACAGGTCGCGAAGAAACGACAGGGTTTCGTCGCTGAACCAGGTCATGACACTGGGTCGGCCGGGTCTGCAAACCCGGCGGCTTTGTGGCTGCCATCACAGAACGGTTTGTTTTTCGAGTGTCCACAACGGCACAGAAACGCCTTGCCCACGGTACCAATCCGCCGCCCCGTGCCCGAGCATAGTTCAAGATTGCCATCCACCACCAACGGCCCGTCGGGACGCCGCGAGACCTCGGCAGGCCCACCTACGTCGCCACTGGCAGGTGGCGTTTTGGGCGCGGGCTCGCCCGTCGCCTCGAACCCGCCGTCCACGTGGCTGTAGTCGCAATAGGGCTTGTTCTTCGACAACCCACAGCGGCAGAGCGCCACGCGGGTTTCACGATCTCCGCCTTCCACACAGACATCACCGGCTAGGACCAGAGGCCCGTTCTCCAACACCGCCAGCCGGTTGATCTTCGGCGCGCGCTCTTCAACGCCACTGTTGCGCCGGAATGCCAAGGCACCCGAAGGGCAGGTCCGGATCATCGCCGCCACTTCCTCGGCGCTGGCATTGTTGGGCTGCACCCATGGCCGTTTTGATGGATCAAAAACTTCGGGCAGTTGAAGAAAACAGTTCCGCGCGTGAATGCAACGTTTCAGGTCAAAGGTGACCGTGATGTCGTCGCCCGTATACTCTTTACGTCTCATGGCTGGCTCCCTGACTGACTGAATTCAGCCTAGCCCAGCCCTGAAGATTCACAAAATCACGAAAAAAGGCGCCCGCTGCCGGACGCCTCTTTTTCTTGTCATAAATATCTCGGGGTAGAGAGAAGCCGAAGGCTTCGCTCAAGGGGCAGAGCCCCTCAGGCTCACGAAGTGAGCCATCGACACCGCTTAGCGCGTGCGCGAGCGCAGGAAGCCTGTGATGTCATAGGCGCGATCTAGAATAGGCTGGGCGATTGCCTCGGCCTTCTCGGCGCCTTCACCCAGAATACGGTCAATCTCGGCTTTGTCGTTCATCAGACGCGACATCTCTTCCGAGATCGGCGCCAGCTTTTCAACCGCCAGATCCGCTAGCGCGGGCTTGAACTTGCCCCAGCCAGCGCCCGCATATTCGGTGATTACTTGCTCATTCGTCAGACCCGACAGACCGGCATAGATGTCCACAAGGTTCTTCGCCTCGGGGCGCTCTTTCAATCCGTCCAAAGTCTCGGGCAGAGGCTCCGGGTCGGTCTTCGCCTTCTTGAACTTCTTGGCGATCTTGTCCGCATCATCAGTCATGTTGATGCGTTCCATATCGCTTTCGCCCGATTTCGACATCTTCTTGGTGCCGTCACGCAGGTTCATCACGCGGGTTGCCGGGCCTTCGATGATCGGCTCGGGCTGCGGGAAGAAACCTTCGGCCTTGAAGTCGTGGTTGAACTTCGCGGCGATGTCGCGGGTTAGCTCGACATGCTGCTTCTGATCCTCGCCCACGGGCACGTGGGTTGCGTGATACAGCAGG
>CALJDH010000062.1 GCA_938023895.1 uncultured Aliiroseovarius sp. | reverse complement strand
GTCTTCGAACATGCCTTTGGCTGCGTCGAAGATCACCCGATGCGTCGTGCGCGCCAGTGCTGATCCCAACGAGATGCGCGCCACGCCCGCCTTGGCGAAATCTTCGCGGCTGTGTTGGGTGAATGGGCCTGCGGCCAAGGCGTTCACAGGCAAATCGGTGGACGCGCAAATTGCCGCCTGATCCTCGATCGTGCCGGGCAGGGGGATGTAAAGGCAATCCGCCCCAGCCTTTTCTTAGCCTGTCAGCCGCGCCATCGCCTCGGACAGATTATATTGACCGTTCATCACGCCATCGGCGCGCGCGACCAACACGAAGTCACCGGGCAGCGCGCGGGCGGCGGCGGCGGCGGCGCGGATACGTTCAATCGCCTTGTCGCGGGCATAGGGTTTGGCGTCGGGGAGCGCTGTGTCTTCGATCGAGATACCCGCCAGACCGGCCTCGTAAGCCAGTTTCACGGTCTCGGCGCAGGTGTCGGGATCGTCGCCAAAGCCGTTTTCAAAATCGCCGGACACAGGCACGTTCACCGCCGCCACCAAATCCTGCGCATGAGCCAGCGCTTCGTCACGGGTGACATGGCCCATATCCGGGCGGCCCAGCGTGAACGCATGTGCGGCCGAGGATGTGGCGATGGCTTCCGCGCCTAACGCGGCCAGCATCTTGGCGCTGCCGATGTCCCATGCGTTGGCCAGAATGAACGGATTGCCCTTTTGGTGCAGGGCGCGAAAGGCGGTGCCGCGATTGGTGTCTGTCATGGTGTGTCTCCGGCGGTCAGGGTGTTGGCAAATCGGATTAAGCGTTCGACTGCGTCCAGAAAACGGTCGTCGTCGATGGTCATGGCGATGCGAATGTGGCCTGCGGCGGCGTGCCCGAAGCTTTCGCCGGGCATCACGGCTATGTGCTCTTCGTCCAGTAGGCGCAGGGCAAATTCCTCGCCGGACATCTCTGTCGCGCGAATGTCCACCATCAGGTACATCGCGCCGTCGGACGGGATCAGGCGGGCGGCCTCTTGGCCTGAAAAAAGTGGCGTGGCCGCGTCGCGACGGCGGCGGAACGGGGCGGCGGTGTCAGCCTCGAATCCCGGTCCTTGGCGCAGAGCAAAGAGCGCTGCATCCTGAATGAACCCGGCGACGCCGTAATTGGTGTTGATGGCCAGCGTCGCAAGTTGGGCGATGGCGTCCTCGGGACCTATGATCCAGCCAAGTCGGCTGCCCGTCATCGCGTGGCTTTTCGACATCGACCCCACGACCAGTGTGCGCTCGGCCATACCGGGTAGGGCGCGGGGGGACAGGTGGACGCCGTGCCAGACCTGACTGTCATAGACCTCGTCCGAGATCAGCCACAGATCCTCGTCGCGACAGATTTCGGCCAGCCCGTGCAACGTGTCGTCGGTATAGATCACGCCGGTGGGGTTGTTCGGGGTATTGATGAGCAGGCATTTCGCGCCCTTGGCCGCGCGGCGCACCGCGTCCAGATCGGGCTGGAACCCGTCACGAGATCGCGCAGGGACGGCCACGGCCTTGGCGCCAACCGATCGGATCGTGCCGGGATATGTGGCATAATACGGGGCAATAAACAGGGCTGTGTCGCCGTCATCGCAGGCGGCCATATGGGCAGCGAAGAGCGCAGCCTGCCCGCCGGGTGTAATCAGCACATTCTGGCGCGAAGTTGGCATATGGGTCTGCGCTTCCACACGTTCCGCCACCGCATCACGTAGCGAGGGCGTGCCCGGAATGTCGGCGTATCCCGTGTGGCCGCCGATCGCTGCCGCGTGCATTGCGTCCAAGATCGAAGGATCGGTTCGAATGTCATGTTCGCCGATGGTCAGCTCGGTCACGTCGAGACCAGCCGCCTTCATCGCGCGGGCCTTGTAAAAGACTCCCCAGCCGTCATCTCCGCCGTCCAGAATACCCTGAATGCGCGCCGACAATTTCATAACAGCCTCGCTATGTTCACATTTGTTCTATCCCAGAAGTTCACGGCCATTTCCGATTGTCAAACCCCGGATTTACCTTCGAAACGCCTGCCACAAAGAAAACAGGGCCTTCAGGGACAGAAATATCACCTCACCCCTTTCCAAATGCCCCAACCCATGAGATAGGGACGTGCCAAACGAAAACTCCCAAGGAGAACGCTCATGGAGATTCGCGAGGCCCTTACCTTTGATGATGTCCTGCTGGTGCCGGCGGCCAGCAACGTGCTGCCCTCGACTGCGGATACGTCCACCCATGTGACCCGCTCGATCGCGCTGAATATCCCGCTACTAAGCTCGGCGATGGACACGGTGACCGAAGCCCGCATGGCCATTGCGATGGCGCAGGCTGGCGGCATGGGCGTGATCCACAAGAACCTGGACGCGGACGAGCAAGCCCGTCAGGTGCGCCGCGTGAAGCGTTTCGAAAGCGGGATCGTGTATAACCCGATCACCCTGACGGCGGATCAGACGCTGGCGGACGCCAAGGCGCTGCAGGAACGCTATCGCGTCACTGGCTTCCCGGTTGTTGGCCCGGATGGCCGCGTGGTGGGTATCGTGACCAACCGCGACATGCGTTTTGCCGAAAGCGATGACACGCCGGTCAGCGTCATGATGACATCCGATAATCTGGCGATGTTGCAGGAACCTGCCGAGCTGGAAGAGGCGAAAAGCTTGATGCGTGCGCGTCGGATTGAAAAGCTGCTGGTCACGGATGGTGACGGCAAGCTGACCGGGCTTTTGACCCTGAAGGACACTGAACAGGCCGTGTTGAACCCGACCGCCTGTAAGGACGATCTGGGACGTCTACGCGTCGCTGCTGCTAGCTCGGTTGGCGACAGTGGCTTTGCGCGGTCAGAGATGCTGATTGATGCTGGTGTGGACATTGTGGTCGTCGACACCGCACATGGTCACTCGGAAGGTGTGATCGAGGCTGTGAAGCGCGTGAAAGCCCTTTCCAGCTCGGTTCAAGTGGTCGCTGGCAACGTGGCAACCGGAGACGCCACGCGCGCTCTGATCGACGCGGGCGCAGATGCGGTGAAAGTGGGCATTGGCCCCGGTTCGATCTGCACTACGCGGATGGTGGCTGGTGTGGGCGTGCCGCAGCTGACCGCGATTTCGGATTGTGCCGCGGCAGCGGGCGACATCCCGGTAATCGCTGACGGCGGCATTAAGTTCTCGGGCGATTTTGCCAAGGCGATCGCGGCGGGCGCAAGCTGCGCCATGGTCGGATCCATGATCGCAGGCACCGACGAAAGCCCTGGCGAGGTGATCCTGTATCAGGGCCGATCGTTCAAAGCATATCGCGGTATGGGATCGCTGGGCGCGATGGCTCGTGGTTCCGCGGATCGTTATTTCCAGAAGGATGCGGCGTCCGACAAGCTTGTCCCGGAAGGGATCGAAGGGCAGGTGCCGTATAAAGGCCCTGCTGGCACCGTGATCCACCAGCTGGTGGGCGGTTTGCGTGCAGCAATGGGCTATACCGGCTGCGCTACGGTGGACGAGATGCGCAAGAATTGCAAATTCGTCAAAATTACCGGCGCGGGTCTGAAAGAAAGCCATGTGCATGACGTTCAG
>CALJDH010000061.1 GCA_938023895.1 uncultured Aliiroseovarius sp. | reverse complement strand
ACGCAACGAAACACTTGCCAACGCCAAGACGTTGATCATCACGGCGTTAGGTCGGCTATATCCGGAAGGAACCGTTCTGGACGATGTCACCATGGAGACGATTCGTCAGCCGGAGAAAGTCGAAGCGGCCCGACAGCTTCTCGAACCGGTCGTGGCCACCATCGAACTGAAGCGGCCAGAGCGATGTCGGGTCTTTGCCCTGGACCACGGCGGCCGAAAGCCTCAACCGCCGGTTGAAGTTCCCGTGGAGCGGACTGCCGACGGCTGCCGCTTCAGCCTCGACGGCGCCAAGTACCGCACGCCGTTCTACCTCGTCGAGTTGAGCAACCCTTGACGAGTAGTTCCCTGTTGGAGGTTGCACAGCTTTCGAATAGGAGATTTGTGCGATGAAGTTGGTGTCGTTGCTTGGTGCGGTACTTGTGTGGACAGCAGGCTTGAAGGAGTTGGCTTCGGGAGCGGAGGGTGGCTTCCCGGCTCGCCCCCAGCGCGTAGCGGTGTTTTATTTCGGCAACAGTTTGACCGGTTCCACTGCGCCGGAATTGCACCCAGCGCTGGGGAAATCGGCCGGGAAGGAGTGGGTCTGGGATTGCATGCCCGTGGCCGGGGGCCAACTATGGCAGTACCGCGATCAGTTTCAATTGGACGGCGGGATTGAGAAGCCCGATGATTTTGCACGCAATACACAGCTCGCCCCCAAGACGCCCTATCATGCCTGGCAGTTCTTGACAGGCAATTGGGACGCGGTCGTGCTTCAGCCGTTCGGCATGGGTTTGCGGCGGGTGAGCGACGCGATGTGGGGCAAAAAGTACAATGCCCCGCGCGATTTCGGCGACATTGCGGCAGCGAAGTACCTGATCGACCTTGCGCTGGTAAAAAACCCGAAGTGTCATATTTTGATCTATCAGGATTGGCCCGGTCTGATCCTCGCCAACGAGTCATTCGGACACGCTGGGGCTGGGTTGGGCAGGACCAAGAAGGAACTGAACCATCGCCAGATGGAGCCTGTACGCCGCTCGTTCGATTTCCCGCGCCAATGGCTCCGGCGCTACGATCCCGATGCGGAGCCGTGGCTTGCCGGCGGCCAGTCGCGCGACTACGACCAGCGTCTGATGGAGGAATTGATCCGGGCCTATCCCAAGCTGTGGACGGAGGGGCGGCTGCGCATGATCCCCGTGGCCGACATCTATTACATCCTCGACCGCAAGATGCGGGCCGGACTGGTACCGGGTGTGCTCAACCTAGGCGAGTTCTATACCGACACGCTCCACCACCGCGCCGGCATGCCGGCCTATACGTGCGCAGCCACGTTCTTCACTTTGCTCTTCGGCGAGAAGCCACACGGGCTTGACTACACGCTCTACAACAACCAGGACGCCTATGGCAAGGATTGGGGCCACGGGAAGGACCAGCACAACGACAGCGGCGAAGTGCTGGAAATCACCCCTGAGCGGGCCAAAGTGATCAATGACACGATTTGGGAAGTAGTTAACGCACATCCGTACACACGATTTTCGGCTCAGGGCTCGACCGAGACGTTGGCGAAATTGGAGGCGAGCGTGCCCGCGCCCGAGCCGGTCCGCGTGTTGGAATACGGCCGGCTGGCCGCCTGGTCGGCCATGCCCTTCTGGCAGGCGGCACTCGACCGCACGGCTGGCAAGCACAGTGCGTGGCTGGCCACGCTCGATCTGAACCCGTGGTCTCAGACTTGGGCCTGCCAGTGGCTGGCCTGGGTTTTCCGCGAACAAAAACATCCCTATGGCTTCCCTGAGTATTTCTTGGAGATGGATGAGCCTTACCACGAACCTCGGTTGCGTCATCAGGGGCTTTGCCTCCAGGTGGGCAACCCCACGGACGAGGAAGTTGAGGCTTTCATCTATCTGGCGCGACGCTTCCGCCGGCAGCGAGAGGATGCGTTTTTCTTCGGCTACTTCGCCTGGCCGGCAATACCGGAGGCGACGGCTCTCAAGAAGAAGCTCAAGCTCGAACCGTGGCAGCTCCTTCCTGAAGAGCAGATGCAGGCCCTGCGCAAGCAATTCGACTATACCGCTGCCTGGAACGCCCCCCAGCCGATCGAAGGCACGGCTGCCGGAATGAAACTGTTTTGCGAGAAACTCGCGAAAGCCGACCCGGAGATCGCTGGGCGATTCCGAGCTATTCCCGCCGGTGAACTGTTGGCGGCGCTGGATGCCAAGCTGAAGGCGGGCGCGCTGCCGGGCATCACGGGGGTCGGCCAGTTCTACAAGGACGACCTTCTCCTACGCACCGGCCTGCCGCGTTACGCCCTGGCCGCACTGCGCCATGCCGTGTTGCACCGATCGCCCCCCGCCAAACTCGACGCCGCATACTTCAACGACCCGAAGGCCTATCCGCCCGATGCAATGGACCCAAACAAAAAACGAGGCGTCGGCAAGGCCAATGTCGTCGTCCGAGACGACGATTACGACAACGGCCCACACTTGCCCATCACGCCGGAAGGAAAGCGACTCGTCGATGATACGATCTGGGAACTCATCGGCCCTCGGTTGGCGCGATGACGGTAAGAACTCTCCTAAGGACACGACCCATGATCTTCCGAAGCCGACGTATCCTGATGCTGGCATGTGCATCTGTTCTGTGCATGGCGGCGCCGCGCCCGACCGTCGGGCAGCAAGACGGTCGGGAGACGACCGACGTGTCTGGCCCGCTGCTGGCGCAACGGCCGCTCGAGGACCGTCAAGTAGTCGCACCGATTCTCGACGTTCCGTTGCGCGACCCGAGCATCTGCCGCGGTCCCGACGGGACGTATTACCTCACGGGCACGGGGGCGACGGTCGGCGCCGACGGCAATGCGGACTTCGACAACTGCACCACCATCCGCATTTGGAAGTCGCCCGACTTGCGCACGTGGACCGAGCTTTGCGTGGCCTTCGACCTGGCTAAGGCGGGATGGAACGATAGATGGGCCACCGGCCCCAGAGCACTCGCCGGTCAGGCCGACGCACCGCGGCACAACCTCGGCGTCACGGCCCCGGAAATCCACTACCTGAAGGACACGTTTTGGATTGCCTTCTCGGTCAATGGCCAGGGAACGGGCCTGCTCCGCAGCAAGAGCGGCAAGGCGGAAGGTCCCTACGAGCCGTGGGGTCGCAGCGCCAGCGGCCTCGGCTACATCACGGCCATTGGTGGGGACCCCAGCCTGTTCCAAGACGACGATGGCACCATCTACTGGCTTTGGAGCCCGGCCTGGATCGCAAAGATGAAGGACGATCTGACAGGTCTGGCCGAGTCACCGCGCCTGCTCACCTGCCAGCCGCGCGTGCCGCTCAGTGGCGACGTGTTGGTCGGTAGTAGAGGCCCTTTCCTCTGGAAAACCAAGGGAAAATACCATCTCGCCGTGGCCGATACCATTCCGCGCCTGGGCATCCACACCGAGGACACCCTGGTAGCTACCTCTGAGAGCCTTTTCGGACCTTACTCGAAGCGCGAGATGATGGTTCCCCACGGCGGCCAGAGCACGGTGTTTCAGGACAGCAAGGGCAACTGGTATGCCACTTTTTGCGGACGGGACCGCTTCGCTGCGCTGCGCGACCGGGCGGCAGTCGTGCCGCTGGAGTGGATGGACCGGTTCCGTTACCTGATGTGGCGACCGAACAATCCCGTGCTCAGGGCCAATCCCGAAAAGGTCTTCACCGAGCGCGGACCCTGGCACAAGCTGCGCCCGATTGTCGACAAACCTGGCATGAACATCCGCGACATGAACATGATCCAAGCGCCCGACGGATTCTTCTATTTCACGGGTTCCGTTTACGGCGAAGCCTACAAGGGCAAACTCACCATCTTTCGTTCAAGGGATTTGAAGAATTGGGAGGAAATCGTGGTGCGCACCTTCGACGACGAAACCGACGTGCCCGAGGCGCGCCGGAAGTATCGCACCGACCAGCTCGGCGATTGGAACAACTATTACATGGATTGTGAGATCCACTACTTGCCCAGACAAAAGACGTTCTTCATCACCTACAACGCCTATGCACCGAAGAACCTGCCGGACCCGAAGGCCAACGTCGGCTTCGGCGGCGTGCTCCGCAGCACGACCGGCAAGGGCGAGGGGCCCTACGAGAAGATCCGCGACGGCGCCTGCCAGAGCGGCTTCTTCGAGGACGAGGACGGGACGGTGTACGAGTACTGGGGCATCAACGGCCTGGTGCGACTCAACCCCGACTTCTCCAAAGCCGAGAAACTGCCGACCGTCAACCGCGCCGGTGGTGGGCTGTGGGGGGAAGATTCGGGGTGCTACATGGTGAAAATGCTCGGAAAGTATGTCTTCTTCACCACCGGCTGTAACGTCGCCAACCAGCACTGGATACCCCAGAGCGCCCACAGCTACGATTTCCACTATATGGTTGCCGACAGCCCAAAAGGGCCGTGGTCCGAATGGATGCCGGGCGTTCGGCATGGAGGACATGGGGGAGTATTTCGCGGTCTGGATGGCCACTGGTACGGCGTCGTATGGGGCGAGGACATTCTAGGCTCGTTCCACTGCAAGCCGGGTGTAGTAAGGCTGAAAGTGGAGCTGATCGATGGCCGGCTCATGATCGACGTAGACCCCGATTGGACGCCCGATGACTATATTCCGCCGCAGTCCTGACGATCCATGTTTACTCGAGAAAAGGTACCCCAACAATGCTGAAGCCAATCAACTGGATCGCTGCCGTGATATTGTGCCTGGTTGCCGTGGGGGCGCCGGCTGAGGAACTGAGGGCGGTGTACTTCGGTAACAGCTTTTTGGAGAACTCGGTGCCGTGGTTCCATCCCACACTGGCAGCCAGTGCTGGCAAACAACTGAAGGTCCACACGGCCCTCGGGCCGGGCTGGCAGATCTGGATGCACGTGGATGCCATGCGCCGCAACCCCGAAGGCCATCCCCGGAAGCTCCTTACCTCCGGCCAGTGGAACGCGGTGGTCATCCAGCACTTCGGCACCCATCCGGGCCTAAAAAACAATGTGCGCAAAAGCGTGTTCCTCAACCAGCAGTTCGACGAGCCGCGGGATGTCAGCGATCTGGCCAGCGCCTCGGAAATCATTGACCTGCTTCTGGCCTCGGCGAAGAATCCCGATGAGGTATATGTGTTCATTTACAATTCCTGGCCGGGAATCCCCGGGGCGGACGAATTGAACAAACGTATTCAGGCAGAGACAGAGAAATCGCTCCAGGCTGCTGGCAAGTCCCGGGAAGAAATCCTAAAGCAACTAAAGGAGCGGAAGCCCACGCCGGAGGAAATGGACCCGCTGGTCCGTGCGTTCCGCTACGCAGACCATTGGTTGGGACGCTACGAGTGGAACCCGGAGGTGCCCTGGATGAGCAAGAACGCTCATAGCCGGGATTATGTGTCCCAGCTCATGGAGGAGTTGCGTGCGAAGTACCCTCAATTGGCTAAAACTGGTCGGCTGAGGCTGATTCCCAATGGCGAAGTGTTTTTGGCGCTGGATCAGAAGGCCCGGGCAGGCCAATTGCCAGGGCTCGATAACATCGGTCGTTTTTACACCGACGGAGGACACGTGCGGTGTGGCTTGCCCCGCTACACATTGGCGGCAACCTGTTACACGGTGATCTTCGGCGAGCACCCCGGCAAGCTGGACGCCACCATCTACAACAACAAGGACAATTATCGCAACGATCGCTTGCCCCAGCCCGGATACGTCCACTGGCCTGACCTGGGGGAACTGATCGAGATCACCCCCGAGCGAAAGAAACTCGTGGACGACACCGTCTGGGAGGTTGTCCGCGAAAACCCCTACACGGGCGCGCGCCCAGTGCCTCGTCAGTAGCAGGGCCAGCGCCAAGCCTTCGGCGGAAGTGGTCGCAAGCCGTGCTCGCGGCTTAAGGACAATGACCAATGAGTATCACTATTGTTAAGGTGTTGGCATCGTGGCTTCTTGCGACGTCGCCGACTTCGGCCCCCGAGCCGGTGGCGGCCAGCCACGAGGCCGGCATTACCGGTGGCCTGGTAGCCCAGGTGGGGTCGGATAGTCTTGCACTTGCGAAACTTGGCGAGCGGTTTCACGTCAGGTTGCTGCTGCCGGAGCGGGCGGCAGCCGCTCGCGCGCAGTCAGCCGTAGACCAATCGGGACTGACGGGACGCTTTACCGTAGAGGTATGGTCGGGTGGGCGCCTGCCGTTTGCCGACCGTGTGCTTAATGTCCTGATTGTGGCATCAGAGGGTATCGTTTCCGATGAGGAGGCCCGACGGGTGCTGGTTCCGCGTGGACTTCTTATCAGTCCCTCGGGCGTGTCAACCATGCCGGTTCCTGAGACGATCGACGAGTGGACGCACTATCTGTACGACTGTAGCGGGAATGCGGTATCGAAAGACCGGGAAGTCGCCCCGCCCAGGTCGCTTCGCTGGTGGGCCGAACCGCCACATCTGCGCAGCCACAACTACGCAGCGAGCTTTACTGGGCTGGTGACGGCTGGAGGCCGGCTTTTTTATTTTCTGGACGAGGGAACCTATCTGTTCGACCGTGGGGGAACCACCGAGCGTTGGATGCTGGTTGCCCGCGATGCATTCAACGGAGCCATACTGTGGAAAAGGCCGCTGGAAGGCTACGGGCAGCCGTACTTCGAGGATGTAAGCGGGCAAGCCGTGCCAGATTATGTTTGGCGCAGCCCGCTGAGCGTTAACCGCCGGATGGTGGCGCAGGGCCAAAAGGTATATGTGGCTTTGCGTTACCGTCGCGGGCCACTGAGTATTCTCGACGCTGCCACGGGCAAAACGATGCACGATGTGGACCTGGAGGGCATTGTCGATGAGCTTGTCGCTGAGGGAGATCTGGTAATCTGCCGCGTGCGGACGGAAATCCCAATGCCCGATCCGCGACTCACGCTCGAACAGCGTCAAAAGACCGAGCAGCAGATGCGCGACCAGGGGCTGGCGCACGAGGAGGTGCGCGCGGAGTTGAACGCCAGGCTGCTCGAAAGTCTGATGCGGCAGGGCCGCGAACGGGTGATAGCCGTCGATGCGGCCACCGGCAGGATCCTCTGGCAGCACGATGCTCCCCTGGTAGCGACGCAAAGCCTGGCGATGGCCGAAGGGAAGGTCGTCTTCCACAATTACGAGGCACTGGTGGTGCTCGACGCCCGCACGGGCCGGCCGGTGTGGCGGCACGAGGCCCCAGTGGTTGCCCGCCGGCGGTTCGGCGTTCGAAACCTGTTGGGCAACCTGCTCATCGCCGACGGCAAAGTGCTGTGGACCAGCAGCGCCACCGGCGGCGGCGTGTGCCTCGATTTGGCCGACGGCAAGGTGCTGTGGCAGAATCCGCGCATGGGAGAGACCGGAGGTTTCGCTTTCCCAACCGGTCGGCGCGTCATTGGGGGTGTCGTTTACAACGATGTGCTTTGGAACTGGAGCACGGTCCGGCTGGCCGACGGCAGCAACGCCCCAGTGCCTAATGTTGGGCAGATGCTCGCCCGGGGGCACCACATCCGCTGTTTCGCCGGAAAAGCGACCGAGCGGTTCTTGATCCTCCCCCATCGCGGCGCGGAGTTCGTGGATTTGCGGGACGACCACCACATGGTCAACGATTGGATACGCGGTGCATGCTCCTACGGGCTGATGCCGGCCAACGGACTTACATATATCACTCCTGATCCCTGCTCATGTTATGTCGGGGTGCGCGTCAACGGCCTGATGGCACTGGCAGCCGAGCTGCCTGCGCAGCTCGACCAGGCGCCTCCTCCCATGGATTCCCAGCGGCTGCTTCAAGGGCCGGCGTACTCCGCCGAGCCGGTGGCAGCGCCCCCCGGGCAGCACGACGGTTGGCCGATGTATCGCCACGATGCGCAGCGCAGCGGCCGCGCCGACTGCAAATTGGCGGCCGAAGTTCAACCCCTCTGGACCAAACGGATTGGCGGGGAGCTGACTCAGGCCACGATCGACCACCGTGGCGCCTATTTGGTGCGCAAAGACAGCTACGAGCTTTTCTGTCTTGATACCACCGACGGGGCTGTCAAATGGCGACGAGCTTTTCCAGCGGCGCTGGACGGTCCGCCCACGGTGGTGGGCAACCGCCTGTTTATCGGCTGCCGCGATGGGCATGTCTATTGCCTGCGCGCCGCAGACGGCGAGTTGGCATGGCGGTTCCGGGCCGCGCCGCTCGAGCGCCTCACGCTCAGTGGCGACCGGCTCGAAAACCTGTGGCCTGTCGCGTCGAGCGTGCTGTACCACCAAGGACGAATCTACGCCGTGGCTGGGAGGAATAGCTACCTCGACGGCGGCCTGCACCTGTATGCGCTCGACGCGGCAACCGGCATCGTCCGCCACTACTACCGACTCGAGGGCCCCTGGCAGGACCGTGACGCCGTCCGCGAAGCAGTCATCACCGAAAATGATCTTAAGAAAGCCGAGGAAACCTCATACCGCGACACTATTCTCAAGCGCATTCGGGACCAGCACGCGACCGGCTACGACATGCAAGGCGCGCGGGCCGACTTGCTGGTGAGCGACGGGACCTACTTGTACATGATGAAAAACAAGTTCACGTCGTCGCTGGAGCCGGTGCCACTGCGGCGCACTCACTGGACTGGTCTGACCCCCATGGGCGGGCAGCACTTGATGGCTAATTTCGGCCTGCTGGACGACACGATGTTCCACCGCTCGTTCTGGGTCCACGACGACAGTTGGCCCGGCTACAGCACCGGGACGGGCTACGCTGCGCGGGCCGGAAATCTTGTAGTCCTTGGCGAAAATCGTGCCTACGCGGCCAAGCATTTCGAGGGCGGTTGGTATCCTACCCACAAGCCAGGCAGCGGCAACCGGTTGGTGGCTGACAGTTACGATCACGGCAACACTACTGGCGATCAGACAACACCGGAAATGCGGAAGCGGCTGGGTACATCCCCCAATGCCGCCGCGTTGGTGCGCACTGCTGCCCCGCTGTGGAGTGAGAACGTTCCCATTATCGTCCGGGCGATGCTCGCCGCGCCCGACGGGGCCGGCGGAGAACTGCTTTTCGCCGCCGGAATCGTCGAGGGGAAGACCCGGGCCGAGTGGGACAAGGCCACCAGTTACGTCGGCCCTGGCAAACTGTTGGTCCACCATGGCACAACCGGTCGGTTGCTGGCCGAGCATGATCTACCCGCTTGTCCCGTATTCGATGGCATGAGCGCCGCCGGCGGACGGTTGCTGCTTTCCCTGGTCAACGGTGAGGTGGTGTGTCTTCGGCCGGCGGCCCAGTTCAATGCGCCGCCCAACTCCCGCGGAGAAAGAGAACGAGGAATTCAATGACCATGTTGATGCAATGGTGCTTGGTTGCGGCAGTGAACTGTGCGCTTAGCGTGATGATCGCCAGCGCGGCCTGGGCGCGGGAACCGGTGGACCCGGACTTGACTGCCGAGGCCCGGCGAATACTGGAGTATCTGCACCAGGTGCAGGGCAAAGGCATTCCCACAGGAATATCCGACGTGGGGGGTGGCGGAGGCGGGCCGCACAACGTGCTGCACCGCACCGGCCGCGAGCCTGCGATCTTCTACGGCAACATGGCCGGCTTCCATCCTCTGGAGCCAGCGCGGCAACGTGCCGTGCTGCAAGCGGTCACTGACAACTGTCTGCGCTGGTGGCGCGAGAAAGGCGGTATCGTTCACCTCCACTATCATTGGTGTTGGGTCAGGCCCGGCAACCCCCCAACGGCTTCCTACATGCGCAATCCCAACCCGCCGGACTTGGAAAAGATGCTCACCCCAGGCACGGATGAGTACCAGGCGTTCCATCACCACCTGGGCATCTCGGCCGACTACCTCGAGCAGCTCGCCAAGGCCCGTGTGCCGGTGCTATGGGCGCCGTTTCATGAAATCGACGGCGGCTGGTTCTGGTGGACCGACGCCGCCAAACCGGAGAACACCGCGGCCCTCTGGCGGCAGATGTTCCGCTACTTGGTCCACCAGCGGAAACTCCACAACCTGATCTGGGTCTACCAGCCCGCCCATGTGGCGCACGCGGCAGGAAAGACGTTCGAGGAAAACCTGGCATACCGCCGGCGGTTCTATCCCGGCACCGAGTACGTGGATATCGCAAGTATTTCCGTCTATGGCGACCGGAAATACAAGCAGCAAGGTTGGTGGGGAAGCCCCTGGGAGGAATCATACTCCCGGGCCTACGAATTGCTGCAAGGCATTGCGCCGGGCAAGATGCTCGCGGTTGGCGAGGCGCCGGCCCTACTGAATCCCATAATGGCACAACGGGAAGGACCGCCTTGGGCGTGGTGCCTGGCATGGTACATCGACCAGATGGACTGGGCGCGGTTCACCTGGAACCATCCCTACTTCATTACTTTGGATCGACTGCCGCTGCTACGCGAAGGCAATGTGGCGCCGAACGTGCGCATCACGCACCCCGACGACGGCGCTCAGCTTCGAGCCCGGCAGGTTCACATCCTCGGAGCGGCGACGGACCGGAACGGCAATTTGAAGTCGGTGACTGTTTACTCCTTGAAGGCGCCGTGGATTACATGGCACCAGCGCGAGGACCAGGCGGTGCATGCGGCCTTCAGCGAGCAAACACGCCTGGGCGAGCCGGAGATGGAACCTGACGGGCGCTGGAGTTTCACCTGGCGCGACCCGCCGCCGGGCTTCCACAACATCGTGGCGTTCGCACGCGACGCCGACGGCGCCGTGGCCTGCTCGAACGTGGTGCGCATCGCTGCTGGCATTGAGAACCTGGCACGGGGGAAAAAGGTAACCGCCTCCAGCGCGCAGCATCCGCCCGAGCTGGCCGTTGACGGCGACCTGTACACTGCCTGGTGGGCCGATAAAAGCGCGCCGGATCCACAATGGTTGCAAGTCGACCTGGGTGCGCAGCGTACGGTGAGTGCCGTGACAGTTCTGTGGTGGAAGGCACACGCCAAAGACTATGTGGTACAAGTGTCCACTGATGGCCAGAAGTGGCATGACGCAGCGAAGGTGGAAAACCGGGCCAGCTCCGGACGACATTCGCAAACGTTGCTAGGCGATTCCGACATGGTCCGCTTCGAGCCAACCCAGGCGCGCTACGTGCGGCTGCTTTGCACTAAGCGCGCTGTCAATTGGCACTCGTATGTAGTTTTCGACCTTGGCGCGTACGAACAACTTCCCTCGGACGACTGACGGCACCACTAGCCCCTACGATCGAGGAGCCGTAGCGATGCAAAGTAGCCGCACCACGCTTCAAGAGCTTCCCAGGTGGTCTTTGATTGAGGAGCTGTGACGATGCGAACGTACTGGATCTTATGGTATGCCATAGGAGCGGTGTTGGTGGGCAGTCTGTGGCTGCCGATCGGCGCCGTGGGGAAAGAAGTTGCGGAAGCCGCACCGGACGAGCTTGAGCGGCTGTTTGGCCATCCGCCGGAGCAGGCGAAACTCCGCGTTTACGCCTGGCACTGGATCAACGGGCATGTAACCAAGGCGGGGATCACGACTGATCTGGAGAACATGGCCCGGGCCGGTTTTGCCGGCGCGATCATTTATCACGTCGGTAACCGTGCCAGCGATGTGAAGCACAAGCCGTTCATTTCCGAAGTCGGGCCGGCGGCCGGGTATCTGGATGAAACGCACCTGAGCCTCCTGCGCCATGCCGCTGACGAGGCGCGACGGCTTGGGTTGCAGCTAGGTATGCACGCAGGGGCCGGTTGGTCCGGGGCGGGCGGCCCGTGGATCACCCCCAAACATGCGTACAAGCACCTAAACCTCGGTGAATATAGGGTAAGCGGCGGGAAAACTTTCACCTGGCGCCGACCCGTACTCGATCCCGAAAAAGGTGAAGGTTTTGTCGGCATTGTGGCGTTCCGCATCCCGGCGGCGGAACTGGCTTCCGGCCAGCCGGTAAAGATTCCCTTCATCGACGAAAAACGGGGGGCCAAAGGGCTGTGGAATCTGGCGCACAATAGTCCACCTGATCCGGCGCAGCGGGCAATTCCCGCTGCGGATATGCAACCGGTCAGCCCAGAGGCCGTCATCCCGCGTACCGATGTAGTGGACCTGACGCCGCAGATCGGGCACGATGGCACGCTCACCTGGAACGTGCCGGAAGGCCAGTGGATCGTGTTGGTGGCTGCCTACACCTACGGACGCAACGGGTTGGAGATGGCCATGCCCAGCGGGGCGGGCATGGATTGCGACCGCCTCGATCCGGCTGCCCTGGAATGCCATTGGAAACACGGCATCCAACCCGTGCTGGACCGCCTGGGAGAGCACGTCGGCACGACGTTCCGTTACATCCAGCTCGACAGTCACGAGACGGGCAACCACACGTGGGCGGCGGACTTTCCGCAGCGGTTCGAGAAACTGCACGGCTATAGCCTGTTGCCGTGGTTGCCGGTGTTGACGGGCCGGATCGTCGGCAGTGCCCAACAAAGCGAGCGGTTCTTGCGCGATTATCGCAAGACGCTGGAAGTCGGGGCCAACGAGGCGTTTGCCGCCACCATGGTCCGCAAATGTCGGCAACACGGCTTGCAATTCGTGTTGCAGCCCTACGATCGCGGCACGTTTGGGGCGCTTTCGATGGGTGCGGTGGAGGGCGTGCTGTTGCAGTGCGAATTCTGGATGGGCGGCGGCGAGGGACTGTGGAAGCCCAATCCGAATCGCCGCTCCGGCTCGATAGGATTTGTTCCGTCCATAGCGCACACGACGGGCAAGAACCTGGTGACGGCGGAATCGTTCACCTCCTATCTGGCGCACTATGGGGCGGAACGAATGCCGCTGCATCTGAAGCTGGTGGGCGACAACGCATGGTGCGACGGCGTCAACGCCTTCTGGCTGCACGAAGTAGCTCACAACCCCTATCCCCAATTGCGGCCGGGGATGTACTTCGGCATCTGGGGCGTCAACTTCAATCCAAACGCCCTGCCGTGGCGCGAACAGATGAAGGCATGGGCCGACTACGTGGCACGCAGCCAAGCATTGCTCCAAGCAGGGCGGCATGTGGCCGACTTCCTCGTGCATGATCCTTCCGATCTGGGAGTGACGCTGCCGGTCGAATTCCCTTTCGGCTATCGGTACGACCTGGCCCACGACGACATAATCCTCCAGTTGCGCGTGCAGGACGGCCGGCTCAGTTTGCCCAGCGGCCAACGCTATGCTGCCCTGGTACTCCCCTCTGAGTACAACCACTTCAACTACCGGCGCTTTACGCCCGAGGTGTTAGCACACATCGCCCGTCTGGTGCAGGATGGCGCGCAGGTCCTCGGCCTCAAACCGCTATCTGCCTGGACGCTCAGAGACGAAGCCAACACCGACAAGGTCTTCCGCGAACTCTCCGCAGCATTGTGGAAAGGATACGTCGAAGGCACAAAGGGCCAGAACACCTATGGGAAGGGCAAGGTATGGTGGGGGTATGCACCAGATCAGTGGGCACGGGAAACGGGCTTATTGCCTGATTTTGGACGGCCGGAAAATACGCCGGTAGAGTTCATCCACCGGCGACACGATGCCACCGACACAGACTGGTATTTCGTGGCCAACCAGGATTTCTTGAAGCCCATCGAGGCGGAGTTTGCCTTTCGGGTAACGGGCAAAGTTCCCGAATTGTGGGACGCAGTTAGTGGCACTATCCGTCCGGCCCCGGTGTGGCGGGAGGATAAGGGCCAGACGTTCGTTCGGCTCAGTCTGCCGCCCGTCGCGTCCGTGTTCGTCGTCTTCCGGCGAGGGGTCACGAACTCCGATCCGCTCGTTTCGTTCACGCGTTTGAAGCCGTTTACCGGCACGGTCGATTCTCAACCGGTGGTGTTGCCGGGCGGACAGCCGGGCGTGCTCGCGTTCGAAAGCGGGCGTTTTTCCGGCCAGACTAAGGCCGGCAAGGAAGTGGCCGCCGAACTGACCGTGCCTGCGCCGGTGCCCTTGGTGCGGCCGTGGACGCTCCAGTTTGACTCCCAGCTGGGTGGCCCCGACAAGCCGGTAGTCTTCGATAAGTTGATCTCCCTGCATGAGCATAACGATCCAAAGATAAAATACTATTCTGGGTCCGTTGCATACAAGCAGACGATCTCCATTCCGCCCGAGTTTGTCGGCGATGGAAAACGGCTGATGCTCGATTTGGGCCAAGTAAGAGAACTGGCGGAGATCCGGATGAATGGTCGCGTGGTTGCGGTTGCGTGGTGTCCACCGTTCGCGGTGGACATCACGGGGGCCGTCCGGCCGGGACCGAACGAGCTGGAGATCGTCGTGGTCAACGGCTGGCGCAATCGGTGGATCGGCGACGAGCAACTTCCGCCAGACGTGGCGACAGTCACGCCGGCATGGGCGGGCCAGAAACCACGCAGCCCGATCGCCTTCCCCGATTGGGCCAAGCAGGGCGGCAAAAGCCCCAATGGCCGCATCCTGTTTAGCACCTTTATGCCGCATACCAAGGATGACCCTTTGGTTCCTGCCGGCTTGCTCGGCCCTGTGACCCTGCGCTGCGGCGTACTGGCAGAGTTGTCTGCCGTTGGACGGACCGACAGGCAATAACCCCATAGCCGCCTCAGGGATCATGGAAAAAGCGATCCAAAAATCCCTTCAGGAGCCTACGGCAGACTCGAGGGTAGGGAGCTACCGCATAGATGAGCTGGTACCGAGTCGAGCAACAACCGAAAGGCCGCTCGACCCTGTTGAGCACAGGTGGCCATCACCGTCCAGATCCGCTCACACTATCGGCCGCCCAGCAAACGCAAGCATTCTGGCACATTTTTTGGGGGCGGTCGACGAGGCACATTTCCATTTTCGAGTTGACGATTGTCGGCCCGCTGCCGCGGGGTTCGGCGGGCATGGCGAACCGGATACCCCAACGACCAATCACGCCCGTGATAAGAGGAGTATGGTATGAACAGCGATTGTAACCAGCAAGTTTCGCGGCGCTGGTTCCTGGCCGAAACGGCTGGCTCTGTTGCCGCCGCTGCCTTTGTTGTGCCGGCAAACGCAGCCGAGCAGTCACCTGCCGCTGGGGTGGACTGGGCCAAGATCCGCGGTTTCAACTACCAGCCGAGCTACGGCAGCTCGGGGTTCGAACTGTGGCAGAAGTTCGATGCGGCAGTGATCGAACGGGAGTTGGGGCTTGGCAAGAAGTATTTTCCCGGCATGAACGCCATCCGCTTGTGGCTCTCCTGGGACTCGTTCCTCCGCAATCCCGATCGGTTCGCGCGGAACTTCGAGACGTCGTTGGCCATCGCTGCGAAGTACGGCTTGACCGTCATGCCGGTGCTGTTCAATCGCTGGCACGACAGCCTGCTGGACTACGGTGGGATTTACATCGACCACTTTCTTCCCAAGGTGAGTTGGGTGCAGCGCCCCGGCATGTTCGATCGTTACTTGGAGGCCATCGTCGGCGGACACAAGGACGACTCCCGCATCCTGGCCTGGGACTTGTGCAACGAGCCCTACTCCTATAGCTGTCCTCGCGAGTCGATTCCCCAGATCGTCGCGGCAGAGACCGCGTGGCTTCAGGGGCTGTATGACAAGTGCAAGGCGCTGGGCGCCAAGGCGCCGATCACCGTGGGGATCCATTCGGGCGTCCCGCTAGAGATGGTCAACCCGATGAGCGATCTGCTGAGCATCCACCCCTATTGGCGACATGACTTGAAGGCGGCCACCAAGGAAGGCTACGAAAAGAAACTCGATACCGAGGTCGCCTATGCCCGAAAAGTCGGCAAGCCGATTCTGGCCACCGAATGTTGCTGGGGCGACCTGGACGACCGGGTACGCGTCGAGTCGATCCGCTACACGCTGACGCAGTTGAAGCAGCGCGGCATCGGGTGGTTGGTGTACTTGCTTCACCACAGCCTGATCGCCGACGCTCACCGGCCCGAGTTCGGCCCGGTCGGCGCTCCGGGAAACTTGGCGTTTATCGAGGCCGACGGCTCGCTTCGGCCCGGCCACGAGGTGTTCAACGAGTTTTGATCGCTGATGTGGCCGCCACTGCGACACGCAGGCGGACAGTCAGTGCGCACCAGTCAATTGCTGGGCGGCGTGTTGAAACAGATTTGGTCTCCAACCTGCCTTTCGCTGGGCGATGCCTCGATGGTCGATAGAAAAAGCAGGATGGGACGGCTCGATTCTCGGCTTAGTTGTTACCGTTATTCCTCGAACCCACAGCAAGCAGCGACGCAAGGAGCACATTATGTCAACCCTCACGCGGCGCGATTTCTTGGCCACTGCCTCTGTTGTGGCCGGCGCGGCAGCCATCGGCGCGCGCTTGGAGGCCACCCAACCGGCGGCTGCTGCCGCGGCGGTTCGCGTCAAGGCTGGCTCGGATTTGGTCACGCTTGGCAAGAGCGGCATTACGACGTCGGTTCTGGGGTTGGGCACCGGCACGAACTCGGGCAAAGAGCAGCGCGATCTCGGCAAGGATGGTTTCGTCCGGCTGGTGCGCGAGGCCTACGACCGCGGAATCCGCTACCTCGACACGGCCGACATGTACAAGACCCACGAACTGGTCGCCGCCGCGCTGAAGGAACTGCCGCGGCAGGACGTGTTCGTGCAAACCAAGACCAGCGCCGGAACCGCCGAACAGGCCAAGGCCGTCATCGAGCGATTCCGCCGGGAGCTCGACATGGAAACGCTCGACAGCGTACTGCTCCACTGCATGACCCGGCCGCAGTGGTCGGTTGAGCGGCGGGCGGTCATCGACGCGCTGCTGGATGCCAAGCGGCAGGGCCGCGTCCGGGCGATCGGCGTCTCCTGCCATTCGCTGGAGGCCCTGACCGACGCCGTGGCAAATGAACACATGGACCTCCACCTCGTGCGGATCAATCCTTTTGGCAGTAGCATGGAAGACAAGCCGGAAAAGGTTGCTGCTGAGATCGCCAAAATGCACGCCAAGAACCGCGGCGTGATCGGTATGAAGATCTACGGCGGCTGGGGCTACGGGGCGAAGAACCGCAAGCAACGCTTAGAGTCGGTTAAGTACGTCTTGGGCCTAGGCACCGTCCACGCGTTCACGATCGGCTTCTCGAAGATCGAACAAATCGACGAGACCCTGGAGCTGATCAAGGAGGCCAGTGCGGGCTGAGCGCCGGACGACGCCCGGCGAGGTAGTTCACCCGTTGCCCGCAGTTTTTCGTAGATGGGAGCATCATTATGAAACGGCGAAGTTTTCTTCGATCGTGTGGTGTGGTGGCCGTTGCGCCGCTATTTGTGCGCAGCGATGTGCTCGGTTCGGCAGCGACGCCGGGCGCCAACCAGCGGATCGTGCTGGCGATTATCGGCATGGGACAGCGTGGCAACCAGATGCTCCAGAACATCCCGCCCGCGGGCCGCGTGGCGGCAATCTGTGACGCCGACCAGCGCAAGACAGCCGCGACTATGCGCGAGCATAAGGCGGAGTGGGCGGTTTTTCAGGACTATCGCAAGCTGATCGAGCGAAAGGACTTGGACGCGGTGATCGTCGCCACATGCGACCACCATCACGTGCTGGCTGCGATGCTCGCGTGCCAGGCGGGCAAGGACGTCTATGTAGAAAAGCCTTTGTCGCTCTACATCCGCGAAGGCCGTGCGCTGGTCACCACCGCCAGAAAGTACGGGCGGGTGGTTCAGACCGGAACCCAGCAGCGTACGATGGAGATGAACCGCTTTGCGTGCGAATTCGTGCGTGGCGGCGGCATCGGAAAGGTTCGCGTCGTGGAATGCGTCAATTTCAAGGGCCCCTTGGCCTATCCGGCGGAGGGCTTGCCCGCCGAGCCGATCCCCGATGGACTTGATTGGGACCTCTGGCAAGGCCCGGCGCCCGCCCGCCCATTCAACCGCCGCCTTTTTGCCCATTGGACCGACAAGGTCGGCGGTTGGTGGGGCCAGTGGCGCGACTACTCGAATGGGCAGTTGACGGGGTTGGGTTCCCACGCATTCGACATGGTGCAGTATGCTCTGGGGATGGACGAAACAGGCCCTGTCGAGTTGTGGCCGATCGAGGAAGGCCCAGCGGCACGGCTTCGTTTTCGTTATGCCAACGGCGTCGAAGTACGGCTAAGCTTTCCCGACGAGGAACCATACCGCGGGCCTCGGTTGGGCGGTGTGTTCGTTGGTTCCGAGGCCAAGATGGAGATCAACCGCAACAAGTTCACTACTAACCCACCGGACTTCATCAAGCACCCGCCCGACCCGGCATTGGCCCGGCAATGGGAGGGCGAGGGGTGGATCTGCCGGGGGCACGTTCAGAACTGGTTCGACTGCATCATGTCGCGCGAAAAACCGACAGCCGACGTCGAGATCGGACACCGCACCGCCACGCTGTGCCAACTGTTGGTCATCACTCGGCAACTCGGCCGGCGCCTCCGCTGGGATCCTCAGAAAGAGGTATTCGTGGGCGACGACGAAGCCAACAAGCTGCTCGACCGCCCACGGCGCGACGGCTGGCAGCTTCCCCAACTCTCGTGATGGCGTCAAAGAGGGCCTAACAAAACAGCACCTCAAAAAGGTTTGGCTAAAGGCGTGCAAGTTATACAGTGGTAGGAAAGGTCGTTTTGTTAGAGGCTCTAAGCGTACGAGCAACCAATAAACCTGTCTTTTGCCCGATTGGAGACTGATGATGAAAAAGAACCCGCGAACTGACTATGGCGTCCATCAAGCGATCACTCGGCGCTGGTTTGTACGTGCCGGAGCGGCTACCGCCTTGACTGCGGCTGCATGGAGCCGAGCCTACGGCGCGAATGAGCGGATCGGCGTTGGGCTGATCGGCTATGGACTAGTCGGCCAAGTACATCTGCGACACGTGATGGCTCAGCCCGACGCCGAGATCGTCGCGGTGTCGGATGTGTATCAACCGCGTCTGGCGGCAGCGGCGGCAGCGGCCGGCAGGCAGATTGCCCAGTACCGCGACTTCCGTAAACTGCTCGACCGCAAGGAGATAGATGCGGTAATTGTGGCCACACCCGATCACTGGCACGCCCTGCAAACGATGATGGCCTGCGCGGCCGGCAAAGATGTGTACGTCGAAAAGCCACTCACGCTGTTCGTCCGCGAAGGCCGATGGATGGTCGATGTGGCCCGGCGGTACAAGCGCGTAGTTCAGGTGGGCGTGCAGGCACGCTCCGGCAGTCACGTGCGGCGTGCAGGCGAGGCGATTCGCGCCGGCAAGATCGGCCAGATCGTCGGCGTGGAGATCATCTTCTGCCGCAACCTTATGCCCGGCTTCGGCAACCCGCCGGATGGCCCGCCGCCGCCGGAACTCGACTGGGACATGTTTCTAGGCCCGGCGCCGATGCGACCGTACAATCCCAACCGCGGGATATATCATTTTCGCTGGTTTTGGGACTACTCGGGCGGCCAGATGACGAACCTTGGCCAGCACTCGCTCGATGTGGTCTATTGGCTCTTGGGACTTAAAGGGCCGAAGTCGGTCACGAGCATCGGCGGGCGCCGCTTCCTGAAAGACAATTGCGAGACGCCCGACACGCAGGACGTGCTTCTAGAATACCCCGATTTTACCGTGTACTGCCAATGGCGGGAGGCCGCCGCTTCGGCCAGCGACGCCAGCATGGGGGCCGTGCGCTTCTGCGGCACGCGAGGCACCATGCCCCTGACGCGCGACTACTACGAAATCATCCCCGACAAGAAAGAAAACCCACTTAACGTGGTGGGACGGATCTTCGGCGGGCACCCCGTCGGTGGCCCACAGGTTACGCCGGAGGAACCAAGCTTCTGGACCGAACCGCACAAGGATGCGGCCACAAGCTGGACTGAACAGTACGTCGGCCACGTGCGCAATTTCCTCGATTGCGTCAAGTCGCGCAAGGAACCGATCGCCGATTTGGAAAGCAGCCATCGTGTAGCCACGGCCTGCCACCTGGCTAACATTTCGCTGCGCACCGGCCGAAAAATCTTTTGGGATGCGGAAAAGGAGGAGATCATCGGTGATGCGGAAGCGGCCGCCATGCTCGTCCGCCCGTACCGCAAGCCGTGGGACGCCGAACTCCGCGCGCTGGGAGTCCGCTAAACTCTAACAACTCGTTGTCACACTCGGCCGCGGTATGGTACCAGCCGATCGGTTGTTCAAGCCAACCGACGTCGCCCAAGGTGCGTGGGCGCCGTCCGATTCGATCGCGCGCACCGGCAGTGAAATATGGCTGGCCTACTCAACGCACTGCCAACCCATTTGCCGCCGAAGTTCTCGAAAAGCGCTGGCCCATCGGCCGGGGCGACGAACGCGGAGCGCGCAGCGTGGCAACAGTCCACAGTGCCCAGGCATTGCCGATAAAGGCACATTGGCGAGTCCTCGCGTGGGCAGTGCTTCAGTCCCGCATGATTCACAGTATCGAGGCCACGGTTCCCGGACAAGATTCGAGAACGACTGTTCTCCTCACTGCCGAGAGTGGGCCGGGGCGATCGTGCCTTCCAGCGGGCTGCTGGCGGTGGCGTATAGCCGCTTGGGAATGCGGCCGGCCAAGTACGCTAGCCGGCCCGACTCGGCCGCCAGCCGCATCGCTCGGGCCATCCGCAGCGGGTCTTTGGCGTGGGCGATGCCGGTGTTTAGCAGCACCCCATCCACGCCCAGCTCCATGGCAATGGTCACGTCGCTGGCGGTGCCTACGCCGGCATCGACAATCACCGGGTAGTCAGGGTCGCCGTCTTTAAGATACTCGAGACAAATGCGGATGGCATTCGGGTTGAGTATGCCCTGCCCGGAACCAATCGGGCTGCCGGCCGGCATCACGCTAGTGGCCCCAGCCTGTTTGAGCCGTTTGGCAATCACCGGGTCGTCGGTGGTATAGACCAGCACTTGAAAGCCCTCGGCCACCAGCCGCTCGGTCGCTTCCAAGGTGGCCACGGGGTCGGGCAACAGTGTCTTCGGGTCGCCTAGCACTTCTAGCTTCACCCACTTGGCCCCGGGATTGCCGAGTTGTTGGAGTATTTCGCGCCCTAGCCGGGCGACGCGGATGGCGTCCTCGGCCGTGTAACAGCCCGCGGTGTTGGGCAAGATGGTGTAACGGTTCGTGTCGATGTAATCCAGAAGGTTCTTGCCGCTGGAGTCGATCAGCCGTTCGCGGCGGACGGCCACAGTGATGCACTCCGCGCCAGACAGGTCCAGCGCCTGGCGCATCAGCTCGTAGCTGGCGTACTTGCCGGTGCCGACAATCAACCGACTGGAGAACTGGTATGAACCAATACGCAGCAAGTCGTTTTCGAGCATAGCTGTATCCCTGGCAGAACAAGGTAGCAGACGAGGCGGCTTTTTAGTGGTGGCGCAGCGCGTGTCAGCAGGACGCAGAACCGGGCAGGCACACCGCTATCCGCCAAGCATGCCGCTCATCCGCCGCCCACAAGAGTAACTATTTCCACCCGATCGCCCGGCTGAAGCCGATAATCCTCGTGCTGTTGCCGGGGAATCAATTGCAGGTTCACCTCGACGGCCAGCGGTCGGCCGGCCAGTCCTAATTGCTCCAACAGCGCGGCCAGCGTCGTTCCCTCAGGAACCTGGCGCGACTGGCCATTGACGGTGATTGCCATGCAACTGTTCACCGCTTGAAACAACGCAGCGGAAAAAACGTCACCGAAAAGCGCTGGTGGCGCAGTCCAGCGCTAGCCCGGCCCCGGCCAAAGACTGTGCCCACACGTCCTCGGTTAAACCAACTACTTAACGGCTAATTTGTGCCACCGGGAATCGTGCCCACGGCCGGTCCGGCTGCCGCGCGGAAGCGTGTCACATCTAGCGGGATAAAAGGCGCTTTAGCGCCGGTCAAGTGGGCTTGCGGCGTCCAAGGCAATGTGTATGCCGCCACCTTTCCGGTCGTCACTTCGGCAATGTACACAGCGCACCTGGCTACGCCCGAGTGCCCTGGCCCACGCCGCAAATTGGCCATTCCCGTCACCATCATAAACCGTGGGTTTTTCGCAGGGTCTATGCCCAGGTCTTGTAGCACGTTGTAGGTAAAGAACGAGGTGAACTTGCCTGTGTTCCTGCTGAGCACCACAGCTCTCAAGTCGCCGGTGAGGAAATCGAGGAAGAAAACGGCCTCCGCATCTTCGTCCACCGGGCCGGTGGCTACGGCGAAGGTGTCGATTCTGTCGGTGGCCACCGCCCGTAGAGGCGTTTCCGGCCAAACACCCGACAGCACCAACCCCGCTATTACCCCAATGAACAACCAGACCAACGGATTACGCTTTAGCATCTTGGGCATGAACAAGCCTCCTGAAAAAGCCGCCCCGATCGGGAATATTTTCTTGTACTTGTTTCAGTCAGGCCCGACGTGCCGCCGGCGCCAATGTAGCTCTGGGCATCAATACCGCCGGAGAGGCAAACCGCAACCCGAGGTAAAGCTATTCCTTCCGCTTGCCGCAGTCCCGCACGGCAACAAGACACACCGCCGAGCAAACAATTTGCTACTAAGGCGGTTGGTTCTGCGCCGCGCGGCACCGATCGATCAGCGCTTCAGCATGGCACACCCCTGCGACCGCCGGCTGCCTTAGTAGAATGATACACTTTCGGCTTATCGCCCGCCAGAGGGCTTTAATTGTTAGGGACTGTTTGCCTTCTAACCGCGATGGTCACCAGCGAGAACGGAAATGCTAGTAATCGGACGAAAAGTGAAGCTCGGGCGGAAAGCTGTCGGGATTGATGGCGCCGCTAGGCTAAGAATCGATGCCGTGCCTGTGCTGCGCGGACTAGCTCAAGTGACCTCTTGGTCCACTGACTTTTTTAGCTGGGCAATAGGGCCTGCTCCAACAACAAGCGGCCTAAAAAAGCATACGGCGATAGCGTGGAATCTGCCTGCTAACACTCGCTAACGCAACCCCGCCAGGCATTTCAAACAGACCACAATCTAAACGAGTATGAGCGATGCTTGGTGGATAGCGGCTTGCCGTAGGTATCGGCCGCCGTAGCCGCCGCCAGTTGCCGTAGCCGCCGCCGGTTGCACGCTTGAGCTAAGCAGAGCCTTTGGAAGCACCGCAATTGCAGCGCCGTTGGTTCTCTAGAAGTAAATGGTTCTCTAGCAGCAGAGGAAGGCGGAGTTAATTGCCGGAGGTGCCAGCCCGGATAGGCTCGAGTCTCACGTAGGTATCGTAGAAGCTTACACTGCCGCCCACCGGATCGAACATGCAGGTGTTCTTCACTACCGGGTCGGTCCACATTACGGCGTTGGCGTGGACTCCCAGGGTGCGGCGTTTTTCGCCGCGGATCACAATACCGTCGATTTCCACATCCGAGGCGCCGGTAGCCCAGTGTCCGAATCCCAAAGCAAAACTGATGACGCCAGGCCGGATGGTCTGCGTAACAACCAGTTTGCCGATTATCGGTTTTCTGCCCGCCGCCCCTAGATCGTACTGCCCCTCGACATTGGTGGCACTAGTGATCTTGACATGCTGCCCGTGAACCAAACCCAATCGCTCGGCATCGCGCGGGTTGATCAATATTCCGTTTTCGGGCATCAAAGCCGACAACCAGGGGTTTGCGATCGTTCGGCTTTTAGTCTGGCTGATCACCCGATGCGTAATCAATGCAAGTTCATAGCCTTTGCGATAGTCGTCTGGCTCACGACCGTCGAACGAGCGTATTGGGACATAACAGGCATACCCTGGGTAATGCTGGCCTGTGCCCGCGTGAATAGTGGATGCCGTCTTCTCTTGATAGAGGTTGAGCAAGGCGCCGTAAGCGTTGGCCACCCGATTGCCCCGGTAACCCTTTTCGTAATCGTCGAAGCGCCCGCCGCGAGACAGTACGTACACAACCTTGGGCCACATCTTTTCGCCGACGATACTGCGCCAACGCACAGGGTCGAATACACTGGCCGGCAAATGTCGGCGGGCGGCAAGGAATGACTCCACCTCGCGTTGATCGGCATCGGGCACATTCTGCGAACCATCCGGCTTCTCGCCGAATGCCAAATTCGCCACCGCCCGCAAGTAGAAGTCGTCGGGATGCCTCAACGGCAAGCCCTCACCGAAAGCTGCCTCCCCAAATCCCGGCAGATTCAGTCGCTCCGCGATAGCCAACAACAAAGCTTCGAAGCTGATGGGTATTTTCTGACCGAAGACCGTACATTCCTCCGGGATAGGCGCGATGACCGGCTGACGAACAGGTTGAACCTTTTGCGGTATATTGGGGTGACTGCCCTGAAACTCCCAACGTTCCAGAAAACTCAAGTCCGGAAAAATGTAATCGGCATACATCGAGGTGCTGCCTATCAGGATGTCCACCGCAATATACAGGGGCAACTTCTCGGTGTCGCTCAGAATTTGTGTATTGGTGTGCCCCGCCGGAAGTGCATAATTGGGTGCCCCCATATAAATGAACAAGACCTTGACCGGATAGGGATAGGCGTCCCCAATCGACGGGATGATTTCCTCATACACGTCGCTAGAGAGAGGATACCAGTTTCTCTTGGCCGGGTAACCCGAGAAAAGCGTGGTCTTTTCATAGTCGACATTATGGCGGATGGAACTAATCCCGAAGGCCGTGATTTTGTTGGGGTGGGCTTCCAGATCGAACAGTTTTCCCTTTCCCTTGGTGTCCCAGGTGGTAGCCTTGATCATCCCTCCTTTGGCATCGAAGTTGCCAAGAAGCATGTTCAATGTCATCCAGCACAGCACGTTGTAGAATCCGTTGGTATGCTGTGCCGGACCTCGATGCACGTCCACGCACGCCGCTTTGCCATAACTAGTCAATTCCCGTGCCACGGCGATGATATCGCCCTCTTTTACGCCGGCCAATTCAGCCCATTCCGCTATGGTGTGCTGGCAAGCCGATTCGTAGAGGATTTGCAAGGCGCTTTTGACGAGGGTGCCGTCCGGCAGGCTGGTGTTCACGAAGAGGTCAGCGAACACAGGATTCTTTTCGTCGTTGGGATCGACGGCGGTAGGCTTTCCATCGACCATCACTACGAGGAACTTCTCCACATATTGCCCTTTTCCGTCCGCAGTAGGCCGAGTTTGCGGTTCCGCTAACGCCCGACCGTCGATCTTCACCTCCGCGGCCCGGACCAGTTTCCCCGGTACGCCGTCGTGAATGGCCACCAACCACGAGGCGTTGCACCAACTGTTTTCCCCGCATGCCAAAGCCGCCGCCTTGTTAGCGCAGGACAAAAACTTGGCGTCGTAACGTTTTTCCTCGATCATCCAGCGGATCATGGCCAGGGCGACGGCGGCATCCGTCCCCGGCTTCAGGGGCAGCCACTTCCAAGCTTTGCTAGCAAGCTTGCTGAAGCGCGGATCGGCCACAGCGATCTTGGTTCGCCCGGTCGCTAGGTTGTTTGTCAGTCGAACAGTGCGATTAGGTGGTCCGTAATTGGCCTCGAAAAGGTTAGCGCCCACGAAAAGTATGAACCTGGCGTTCTCCGTATCGGCTTGCCAATAGAACTTCTGGCCGTTGGTAAACTTTCCGTCAACGTATTGCTCGCTGATGGCTTTACAAGTGAAATACAACGAGCCTTGGCAAACTGTCGTGTGACCATGCGCGTTGACTGTACCCAGTGCGGCTGCGAAACGTTTGTACAAGTCGCCGCGTCCGTCTTTCAGTCGTCCCCAGGCAAGGACGATTTGATTGTTCTTGGGACCGAGGTCTGGGTGATCAGGGTCGATAAGCACGTCCAGATGGGCAGCATATTTCGCTTTGAAGGCCGCCACCAATTCCTTTTTCTTAGAATGGTCTTTCTCAT
>CALJDH010000060.1 GCA_938023895.1 uncultured Aliiroseovarius sp. | reverse complement strand
CAACTGGACGAGGTCGTGGGCGACGAAAACCCGCTGGGCGTCACCGGCGTGCGCGCCAAGCACGTGAAAACCGGCGAGATCACCGAGATCCCAGCCAAGGGCGTTTTCATCGCGATCGGCCACGCCCCGGCAAACGAGTTGGTGAAGGACACGCTGGAAACCCATATGGGGGGCTACGTTGTGACCAAGCCGGATTCTACCGCGACCTCGGTGCCCGGCGTTTTCGCAGCAGGCGACCTGACCGACCACAAGTACCGCCAAGCTGTCACCTCGGCAGGCATGGGCTGCATGGCCGCTCTGGAAGCCGAGCATTTCTTGTCCGAGAACGAATAAACGCACGCGTTCACCCTTGTTGAAGGCGGCCCAATGGCCGCCTTTTTTTACACGTCGTCCCACGCGAATTTCCCGCTTTCGCTCTTGATTGTGAAACACTGTTTCCCAATCCACACAGTTCAGGCGACATTCCCCGTAAATTAGAATTCTGCATAAATACTCCTTTGCCGGCTGGATGTTTCATGCGATGCGTTCACGCGTGAACACACTTTGAGTCGTATGACATGCCGTCAACGGAAGCCAAACCCACCCCCGAGGAAGAGGATCAACTCTTCCGCCTTCTGCGCCAAGTGGATACCGCGCCAGAGGCATCGCAACGCGCGCTTGCGTCGGCCATTGGGGTGTCTTTGGGGCGGTTGAATGCGCTTTTACGCGCGACGGTCGATGCTGGGCTGATTACGATCAGCACCCGCAGCGGCCCAGATAAACGTCAGCGGTTTACCTATTCGCTGACGGCGCGCGGGGCGTCCGCAAAGGTGCGGCTCACAGACATATTTTTGAACCGCAAGCTTGCAGAATATGACGCATTGCACGCGGAACTAACCGGTACAACCAGCGGCCTGGTTCCGCTTAAACACAGGACCAATCTTATGGAAAACAATCTTGCTCCGATCCCTGAGCTCTATGTCAGCCACGAAAGCGCGCTGAAACTGAAAGTCGAAGCTGCTGACCTGACCAGCCACGACCTGACCCCGCGCCAGATCTGTGACCTTGAGCTTCTGATGAACGGTGGCTTCAACCCGCTAAAAGGCTTCCTGACCGAGGAAGACTATAACGGCGTTGTGGAAAACATGCGTCTGGCCGATGGCCAATTGTGGCCGATGCCGATCACTCTGGACGTGTCGGAAGAATTCGCCCAGTCGATCGAACTGGGGCAGGACATTGCCCTGCGCGATCAGGAAGGCGTCATTCTGGCCACTATGACCGTCACTGACCGCTGGGAGCCGAACAAGGCCAATGAGGCCGAAAAGGTCTTTGGCGCCGATGACGACGCCCACCCGGCAGTAAACTATCTGCACAATCAGGCTGGCAAAATCTATCTGGGTGGTCCGGTTGTCGGCATCCAGCAGCCTGTGCACTATGATTTCCGCGGTCGCCGTGACACTCCGAACGAGCTGCGCTCCTATTTCCGCAAGCTGGGCTGGCGCAAGGTTGTCGCCTTCCAGACGCGCAACCCGCTGCACCGCGCGCACCAGGAACTGACCTTCCGCGCCGCGAAAGAGGCTCAGGCCAACCTGCTGATCCACCCCGTTGTGGGCATGACCAAGCCGGGTGACGTCGACCACTTCACCCGCGTACGTTGCTACGAAGCTGTACTGGACAAGTACCCGGCATCGACCACCAGCATGTCGCTCTTGAACCTGGCCATGCGCATGGCTGGCCCGCGCGAAGCTGTCTGGCACGGCCTGATCCGCGCCAACCACGGCTGCACCCACTTCATCGTCGGTCGCGACCACGCTGGGCCCGGCAAAAACTCGGCAGGCGACGACTTCTATGGCCCCTATGATGCACAAGAGCTTTATCGTGCAAACCAGTCGGAAATCGGCTGTGAAATGGTCGACTTCAAGCACATGGTCTATGTACAGGAACGCGCCCAGTACGAACCGAATGACGAAATCAAGGACCGTGACGACGTCACCATCCTGAACATCTCGGGCACCGAACTGCGCCGCCGTCTGTCGGAAGGCCTTGAGATCCCCGAGTGGTTCTCGTTCCCCGAAGTGGTCAAGGAACTGCGCCGCACCAAGCCGCCGCGTTCGAAGCAGGGTTTCACCGTGTTCTTCACCGGCTTCTCTGGTTCGGGCAAGTCGACCATCGCCAACGCGCTGATGGTGAAACTGATGGAACAGGGCGGACGTCCGGTAACGCTGCTGGATGGTGACATCGTACGCAAAAACCTGTCGAGCGAGCTTGGCTTCTCGAAAGAGCACCGCGACCTGAACATCCGTCGGATCGGCTATGTCGCCTCGGAAATCACCAAGAACGGTGGGATCGCGATCTGTGCGCCCATCGCGCCCTATGCGACCACACGTCGTGCGGTACGTGAAGACATCGAAGCCTTTGGTGCTTTCGTGGAAGTGCACGTTGCAACCTCGATCGAGGAATGCGAACGCCGCGACCGCAAGGGCCTGTACAAACTGGCCCGTGAAGGCAAGATCAAAGAGTTCACCGGCATCTCGGACCCCTATGACGTGCCCGTAAACCCGGAACTGGCGGTCGAGACTGAAAATGTCGACGTCGACAACTGCGCCCACCAGGTTCTGTTGAAGCTGGAAAGCATGGGTCTGGTGAAAGCCTAATCGCAGACATATCCAAGGAAAGCCCGGCCATCGCGCCGGGCTTTTTCGTTGGGTGCGTGTTAGCTGCTCAACCCATCCGGCATCGGGTTCCAGTCGAAATAGGCTTTGACAATCCCATGGTCTGACGCGCCCAGCTCTTCTTCGAAGCTTTCGCGGTTCAGGTGGTCGTTGATTACCTCCATCTCGCGGAAGGACCAAAGGCGTTTGCGCGAGTGGTCATAAAACTCTTCGCTGACCAGAATATGATCAAGGCTCTCGCGCTTATGTTTATAGACATGGGTGTAATAGACGTGTCGCATCGAGCGATACTGCTGCAGGCGTTCGACCGAATACAGCCCCTTGTCTGACGTCAGCCCTGCCCGGCTTTTCTGCACCACGCGATAGGTGGGTTGGTCGGAAATCAACTCGTTCGTCACAGACATGGTGTCATCGTTTAGGTCGCCCATGACGATGGTGGGTGAAATGTCGTTTTCGTCCTCGGATTTCATCCAGCCATCCAATAGGACGCGCAGCGCGCCGGCCTCCATCACGCGGCGCATATGGGCCAGCGTGGACTTCGCGTGCTTGGCATGGTGTTGCAGGATGATCGGTTGCGGCTGGGCGAAGGACACCCGCGCTGGGCCCTTTGACTTCAGATGCGCCACCACGACGGTGACTTCGGGCGGGGTTGGATTGTCCCCTTCCGGTTGGATCTTGGCGATCAGCAGCGGCCGGGAGAATTTGTTGATGGTGATGGTGATCTCTTCCTCGGCGCCAGCGGTTTCGCGCACCTTGTCGAAGCGGAACTGCGGCGGGAAATCCGCGTGCCAACCACCTTGGGCCAGCTGAGAATTACCATGCCGATCCTTGCGGACGGCCAATGCAACCTGAGGCCGCCCCCGCCCCGGTGC
>CALJDH010000059.1 GCA_938023895.1 uncultured Aliiroseovarius sp. | reverse complement strand
ACGGCCTGCGCCGAATTTCATTGCGGTCGGATAGGACCAGTTTCCAACAAGGCTCATGATGTCACCTTCTTCAGATGGTAGGATTTGGGGCGTGTCAGGTTATGGAAGCCAATGACGGACAGACCACCCCCACGCCCAGTGTTTTTGCAGCCGGTCCAGCACAGGCCGGGATCAAGGTAATCGGCACGGTTCATGAAAACAGTCCCGGTTTCGACCTGATCGCCCACACGCGCGGCACGCTCCACATCGCGGGTCCAAAGGCTCGCGGTCAGACCGAACTCGCTGTCATTCATCAGCGCGATGGCTTCCTCATCGCTTGATACCTTCATGATCCCCACGACAGGACCAAAGCTTTCATCCCGCATCACACGCATGTCGTGGGTGACATTTGTCAGGATCTGAGGCGTCAGATACGCGCCGCCATCATCCTCGGCAAATGTCTCGATATGGGCCACAGCCCCATCGGCCAGCGCCTCGGAAATCTGCGCGCGGACCTCATCTGCAAACCGCACATTGGCCATCGGCCCAAGCGTGGTTTCCGGGTCCAGCGGATTGCCCAACTTATAGCCCTTCACGATCTCGACCGCCTTGGCGACGAAGTCGTCAAAAAGGCTCTCATGCACGTAAATCCGTTCAATCCCGCAGCAACACTGGCCCGCGTTGAACATGGCCCCGTCGATCAGCGTATCAACCGCCGCGTTCAAATCGGCGTCGTCCATGACATAGCCGGGATCTTTCCCACCCAGCTCGGTCCCCACGCCGGTAAACGTGCCCGCCGCCGCGCGCTCCATCGCCTGACCGCCGCCGACGGACCCCGTGAAATTCACAAAGTCGAACGCATTGCCCGCGATCAGATCATTGGTCACGTCATGGGACAGGAAGACATTCTGAAACACATCCGCAGGCACACCGGCCGAGGCAAAGGCCGCCGCCATCCGTTCGCCCACCAACAAGGTTTGCGTCGCGTGTTTCAGCACCACCGTGTTCCCGGCAATCAGCGCAGGCGCGACCGTGTTGATCGCCGTCATGTAAGGATAGTTCCACGGGGCGACGACAAAGACCACGCCATGCGGCACGCGCTTGATATAGCGCTTGAAGGTCTCATCCTCACCCACCTCGATATCCGCCAGACTGTCCGCCGCGATCGAGGCCATGTGGCTGGCGCGTTCATTGAACCCGCCGAACTCACCACCATAGCGCACCGGACGCCCCATCATCTGGGCCAGCTCCGGCACGATCTCGTCATTCATCGCACCAACAGCGGCAACGCCTGCCATCACCAGCTCGACCCGCTCGGCCAACGGGCGCGCAGCCCAGTCCGCCTGAGCAACCCGCGCACGCGCCACGGCCTCTCGCGCAGCCTCCAGCGACAACACCTCGCGCTCGGCAAAGACCGATCCATCAATCGGCGAGATACATTTCAACATTTGGCCCATGCCAAACCTCCACGATACAGGGCAATCCAGCCCTCTTCCTCTTGCTTCATATACCTCGGGGAGCGCGAGGCGCTGGCCCCTCGCCTAGCTCTTATGCCCGCTCGAACCCGCGCGCGACTTCCCAATCGGTCACAACACGCTCGAATTCCTCGATCTCGACTTCGGCAGCGCGGGTATAGTGGTCGACCACCTCATCCCCCATCGCTGCCCGCAACATCGCGGATCCGTGCAGCGCATCGCGCGCGGCGGACAGATTGCCCGGGATCATTCCGGTTTCCCCCTGATAGACATCGCCCGTGGTCGGGGCCTGAAGCTCCAACCCTTCTTCAATGCCAGCAATACCCGCTGCCAGCATTCCAGCTATCGCCAGATAGGGGTTCATATCCGATCCAGGGATGCGGCATTCGACGCGCACCGCCTTGGTGCCATCCCCGCACAGACGGAACCCCGCCGTCCGATTGTCCACCGACCAGATGATCCGGGTGGGGGCAAAAGTGCCCTTCATGAAGCGTTTGTACGAGTTGATATAAGGCGCCATGAAATAGGTATAATCCGGCGCGTATTTCAACAGCCCCGCCATATAGTTTTTCATCAGATCCGACATGCCCAGCGCATCATCAGGATCAAAGAACGCATTCGCACCATCCTTCCACAGCGACTGATGCACATGGCTGGACGATCCCACCTTGTCGTGATGCCACTTGGGCAGGAAGGTCGCGGCATGGCCTTGCTGCCACGCGATTTCCTTCACCGCGTGTTTGGCAATCGAGTGATACTCGGCATTGTCCATCGCAGGCGCGTATTTGATGTTCAACTCTTCCTGACCGGTCTCAGCCTCGCCCTTCGAGTTTTCGATCGGCAGACCGGCGTTCCACAGGTGATTGCGGATCGGCCGCATCACGTGTTCTTCCTTGGTGGTCTGTAGGATGTGGTAATCTTCGTTGTAGCCCGAAATCGGTGCCAGATCGCGAAATCCCTCTTTGCGGATCTCGTCAAAGCTCTTCTCGAACAGGAAAAACTCCAGCTCGGTCGCGGTCATCGCGTCAAAGCCCAGCTCGGCCAGACGGACCACCTGACGCTTCAGGATCGCACGTGGCGAATGGGGAACATCCGCATGCGTATGGTGATCCAGCACATCGCACATCACCATCACCGTGCCTTCAAGCCACGGCACCGGGCGCAGGGTCGACAGGTCGGGCTTCATGACATAGTCGCCATAGCCCCCTTCCCACGAGGTCGAGGCATAGCCATCCGGCGTGCCCATTTCCAGATCCGTCGCCAGCAGATAATTGCAGCAATGGGTTTCTTCATACGCCCCATTCACAAAGTGGCCCGCATGGAACCGCTTGCCCATCAGGCGCCCCTGCATGTCGACCAGACATACCAGAACCGTATCAACGCTGCCTTCGGCAAATCGGGCTTTCAGATCATCGAGTGTCATAACTGCCTCTTTCAAGAAATGCGGGGGCGGCAGGTGGCCGCCCCACGCGGTAACATTAACCGTAGCGGTAAGGCCGTCCAGCCTTCTGCATGTCGGAATTATACTTGCGGAAGATCTCGACCACTTTGGCCTTGGTCGGGCTTTCGGCGGCGATCTCGTCCCAGAACTTGACGGCGGCCTCTTCGACCTGCGCCCATTCTTCGTCTGGGATGGTCGTCAGCTTCATCTTGTCGCCGTTGACGCGCAGGCTGGCTTCTCCGCCCCAATACCACCACTGGCGATAATAATGCGACTGATCACAGCACACACGGAACAAGGTTTGCAGGTCTTCCGGCAGCTCGTTCCAGCGATCCAAGTTGGTGAAGAACGACCCAGCCCATGCGCCCGAGATGTTGTTGGTCAGGAAATAGTTGGTCACATCGGCCCAACCCACGGTGTAGTCTTCCGTGATGCCCGACCATGCGATCCCGTCCAGCTCGCCGGTTTGCACGGCGACCTCGATGTCTTCCCACGGCAGGGTTACGGGGACCACGCCGAACTGCGACAGGAAGCGGCCTGCGGTCGGGAAGGTAAAGACGCGTTTGCCTTTCAGATCGGCAAGCGAGTGGATCGGATCCTTGGTGGCGAAGTGGCAGGGATCCCACGACCCGGCGCTGACGTGCTTGATGCCAACGGCCGAGTATTCTTCGTCCCAGATCTCGTTCAAACCGTACTGGTTGAACAGCACCGGCACATCCAGAGAATAGCGCGAGGCGAACGGGAAGTAGCCGCCGAACACAGTCACATCGGTGGGCGAGGCCATCGAATCGTCATCCGACTGCACCGCATCAATCGTGCCCTTCTGCATGGCGCGGAACAGCTCGCCTGTCGGGACCAGCTGGTCGGCATAGAACAGCTCGATCTGCATGCGGTCTCCGGCGATCTTGTTGAACATCTCGATCGCCGGGTCGATCACGTGGGCCGCCAGTGCGGGTCCCGCATAGGTCTGCATCCGCCACTTGATCGTGCCTTGCGCAATCGCGGGCGTCGCCAGAGGAGCCGCGGCCAGACCGGCCCCGGCGGTGGTTAAAAACTTACGTCTTGTCGTCATCTTCTCTCTCCTAGTTGGTTGTTTTTATTAT
>CALJDH010000058.1 GCA_938023895.1 uncultured Aliiroseovarius sp. | reverse complement strand
TCTTTCCCGGCCACGATCATGGGCTCGGAAGAGCCATGGAAGCTGGTCGATTACATCAAATCGTTCAACTATCTGAACTATGATGGCGGACAGTTCTCGACCTCGAAGGGGCGTGGCGTCTTCATGGATCAGGCCCTGTCGATCCTGCCCGCAGATTACTGGCGCTGGTGGCTCTTGAGCCACGCACCCGAAAACTCAGACGCCGAATTCACGTGGGAGAACTTCCAGGTCAGCGTGAATAAAGATCTGGCCGACGTGCTGGGCAACTTTGTCAGCCGCGTAACCAAATTCTGCCGCTCGAAATTCTCGGAAGCGGTTCCGGAAGGTGGCGAATATGGCGAGGCCGAGGCCGCGCTGATCGCCGACCTGACAACCAAAGTGCGCGCCTATGAAGGTCATATGGAAGCAATGGACGTGCGCAAAGCTGCGCAGGAACTGCGAGGCATCTGGGTGGCGGGCAACGAATACCTGCAAGCCGCCGCGCCATGGGCGACGTTCAAAACCGACCCGGATCAGGCTGCCGCGCAGATCCGTCTGGCTCTGAACCTGATCCGCCTCTATGCGGTTCTGTCGGCCCCCTTCATCCCCGATGCGTCCGAAACTCTGCGTGCGGCGATGAACACCGATATGGACTGGCCGGGCGACGTGGCCGAGGCACTGGACACGCTGAAAACGGGCCATGCTTTCACCGTGCCAGACAACCTTTTTGCCAAAATCGCCGACGAGCAGCGCGAGGAATGGCAAGAGCGGTTTGCGGGCACGCGCGACTAAGACCTTTCAGGACAAGAAATTCGAAACGCCCCGACCAAAAGCCGGGGCGTTTTTTTGGCCAATCCGTCGGTATCTCACCCGATATAGGGGCCACGTCCCCTCCGTATACCAAATCAGCCAAATTCCCTTTATTTCGCCCCGAAACTGGCTATCTTTAATTAAGGGCAACAAAAACCGGATAAGATGACCGGAGCCATGAGGAATAAAGGCAGCAAAAAGTTGACGATTGCGAAGGGCAAACAAAAGCCAATCCGGCTGTCGCTTTCTGACAAAAGGTCCGTGCGCACGCAGTTCGGTGCGCTGCCTTTCCGCATCCATGACGGCAAGGTCGAAATCTTGCTGATAACCTCGCGTGGGACGGGGCGGTGGATCATTCCCAAAGGCTGGCCGATGGACGGGGAAACCCCCGCAGGGGCAGCCGCGACCGAAGCTATCGAAGAAGCCGGTGTAGAAGGGAAGCTTTATCATCAAGTCTTGGGTTTCTACGCCTACGACAAGGGTTTCGCTGGCGAGCGACTGCCTTGCGTTGTCGCGGTGTTTCCACTGAAGGTGAAAAAGCAGCTCAAGTCCTATCGGGAAAAGCACGAACGCCGTCGCAAATGGGTCAGCCGCAAGAAAGCCGCGCAGATGGTCGGCCAGCCGGAGCTGCGTCAAATCATTAAGGATTTCGACCCCAAAGGGCTACGCTAAGCCAGAACCGCTACCGCTGGGGTCTTGCACATGCCCCCGCCGAGTTTCATATATCTAAAAGACGACACCACTTGGACGCACGCGCCCCATGATCCGTTACGCTTTGAAATGTGACCAGAACCACAAGTTTGAGAGCTGGTTCCAGAACGCCGACGCCTTTGATGCGTTGACGGCGGCGGGTCATGTTGCGTGTCCGGATTGCGGGTCAACCAATGTGGAAAAATCGTTGATGGCCCCGAAAGTACGCCCAGCACGCAACGCCGCGGCGAAGCCCGACGTTCCAGCGACAGCGCCCCCAGCATCTGCGCCTGCCCCATCGGCACCTGCCCCACACGTGGCCCCTCCGTCTGAAGTTCAGGCCGAGATCGAAGCCGAGATCGCAAAACTGCGCGCCAAGGTCGAGGCTGAAAGTGACTACGTGGGCGAGGATTTCGCCAAAGAAGCCCGCGCCATGCATCTGGGAGACGCCCCAGAGCGCGCGATTTATGGCGAGACCAAGTTGGAAGACGCCAAAGAGCTGATCGAAGATGGCGTGCCCGTGCTTCCCCTGCCCTTCACGCCAACCCGCAAGGTGAACTAACGCGCCTTGTGATTGGAAGGCATTCGGCTAGGCTGTTGCCAACACCCCCCTACTCAGGACGCCTTCTATGCCCGACACCATCACAATCCGCCCCATCCACGCCGACGACAAACCCGCTTGGCGTGCGCTGTGGACGGCCTATCTGGACTTCTACGAAACCAAACTGGACGATGCGGTCTATGACAGCTCGTTCGCTCGAATGCTGTCTGGGGACCCCGGCGAGTTTCAGGGACTGGTGGCCGAGAAAGACGGGGCTCTCGTCGGTCTGACGCATTTCCTGTTTCACCGCTCCATGTGGAGCATCGAGAACACCTGCTATCTGATGGACCTCTATGTCGATCCCAGCTTGCGTGGCGGCGGCGTGGGCCGGAAGTTGATCGAAGCGGTGCACACAATCGCCAAGGACCAAGGGTGTTCAGGCACCTACTGGATGACGCAAGAGTTCAACTACAAGGGCCGGATGCTTTACGATCAGGTCGCCACGCGGACGCCGTTTATCAAGTATGCGAAGAAAGACTAGCGCGATCAGATCGCCATACGGTCCCACACTTCAAAAATCCCGCCAAAGGAGTTCACATGCGCATAATCATTACTGGGGCCAGTCGTGGCATCGGGCGAGAGCTGTATGTTCGCTATCAGGCCGACGGGCACGAGGTGATCGGCACCTCGCGCGGCGGCGAAGGCGATTTGGTCGCGCTGGATGTGACCAAACCCGAGGCTTTCCAAGTTCTAAAAAAGGCTGTTGGCGATGCGGGCGTTGATCTTCTGATCTGCAATGCAGGAATCTATCCGGATAAGTTCGAAGAAATGCCGTCAGGCTACCCCGCTCAGATGTGGGCCGAGGCGTTTGCGGCGAATGTTACAGGCGTATTCCTGACAGTACAGACGTTGCTGGCGAATGTGCAGAAAGCCAAAGGCAAGATTGCAATCATTTCGTCCCAGATGGCCAGCCAAACCCGTGCACCGGGTGGAAGCTATATCTATCGTGCGTCCAAAGCCGCTGCGCTGAATCTTGGCCGTAACCTGGCCGCAGATCTAGCCGGTGACGAGCTTGCCGTCGGCATCTACCACCCCGGCTGGGTCCGTACAGATATGGGTGGCAGCGATGGCGAGATCGACGCCGAAGCCTCGGCCACCGGGTTGATCGAACGGTTCTCGGCACTGTCGATGGAAAGCACCGGGTGTTTCGAGACTTGGGATGGAAGGGAGCATCCGTATTGAGAGAGGGGCGTTGCCCCTCGGCCGTTCCGGCCTCACCCCAGGATATTTATGACAAGAAAATGCAGTCCGCATGGGGCAATCACGCTCTGCCCTTGCCCTTTCGCCCCCTCCTGCGTAAGAGAAGCCGGACGTAAAGAAAGGGATGGGGCAGCATGCCTATTCTGGTGATGAAATTCGGCGGCACATCAGTCGCCAATCTGGATCGGATCCACCGGGCCTCGAAGCGGGTCGCGCGTGAGGTGGCCAATGGCTATGACGTAATCGTCATCGTCTCGGCCATGTCGGGCAAGACCAACGAGCTGGTGGGCTGGGTGAACGAAACCTCGCATCTGTATGACGCGCGCGAATATGACGCCGTGGTCAGCTCGGGCGAGCAAGTGACCGCAGGGCTGATGTCGCTGCGTCTGCAGGAAATGGACGTGCCGGCGCGCAGTTGGCAGGGCTGGCAGGTGCCTGTGAAAACCACCGGCGTGCACTCGGCCGCGCGGATCGAAGAGATCCCGACCGACAACATAATGGCCAAGTTCGGCGAAGGCATGCGCGTTGCTGTCGTAGCCGGGTTCCAAGGCATCGCGGATGATGGCCGGGTTACCACATTGGGTCGTGGCGGATCGGACACCACTGCTGTGGCCTTCGCCGCTGCCTTCGGGGCCGAGCGTTGTGACATCTATACCGACGTAGACGGCGTCTATACGACCGACCCGCGCATCTCGGACAAGGCGCGCAAGCTGGACAAGATCGCGTTCGAGGAAATGCTGGAGCTGGCATCGCTGGGTGCGAAAGTTCTGCAAACCCGCTCGGTCGAGCTGGCAATGCGCTATAAGGTGAAACTGCGGGTTCTGAGCAGTTTTGAAGAATATGACCCGGAAGCAGGCACATTGGTCTGCGACGAGGAGGATATCGTGGAAAGCAATGTAGTTTCTGGCGTCGCATACAGCCGCGACGAAGCGAAAATGACCCTGATCTCGGTGGCGGACCGCCCCGGCATCGCGTCGGCCATCTTCACCCCGCTGGCCGAGGCTGGAGTGAACGTGGATATGATCGTGCAGAACATCTCGGAAGAGGGTCGCACGGACATGACCTTCTCGTGCCCGGTTGATCAGGTAGCGCGGGCTGAGAAAGCCATGTCAGACGCAAAGGCCGCTGGCGACATCAATTTCCACGACATCGTGGCAGATCAGGATGTGGCGAAGGTGTCGATCGTGGGTATCGGCATGCGCTCGCAGGCTGGTATCGCGGCCAAAATGTTCGATGTGCTGTCCAACGAGGGCATCAACATCAAGGTCATCACGACCTCCGAGATCAAGATCTCGGTCCTGATCGACCGCAAATACATGGAGCTGGCCGTACAGGCGCTGCATGACGCGTTCGAGCTGGAGAAAGCATAAGAGATACGGCCCCAAGGGCTGGAAATCAGAACGGCCTCGCTGGGATGCGGGGCCGTTTTTTATTTGCTCCCAAGACAGAATGCAGCGTTGGCCTACTGAATCCTCAGGAATGACACCGAAGTTAAAGCCACGATGAGCTCTGCCACATCAATCGGCAACTCTTCTTGAAGCCCTGCCAAATCAAATGCTGCGACACGTTTATGATAGTAGTTTTTCACAAGAGTTTCATTGGACTTTTTCATGTGAAAGACAGCAACTTCTCCGAGCGAAGGCTGGTCCCTATAGCCTGCGCAATAAACGACAAACAACTCGCTTCCGACTTCGACAGTGTTCGACTGCTGCCAAGTAACATCGACGCAGGCATCATCATAAACGGACAACATCCCATTTCGGTACGATTCAGATGTGCCCGTAAGAGGCCTTTCCGCGTGAATTGCATAAAGCTCGGTCCAGGCATCAAAACTCTGCCCTTTTGGGATGTACTCCATAATGATGACTTCTGTGTTCTGAGGACCTGCACCCTGCGCTTGGTGCGTTTCAACCTCTTGCATCATATTGGCGGTTTTCACCCAAGGAGGTGGCGCAAAGACAGCGGTGGTTTCAAAAAGGTTGGCGATAATCGGCGACGGCTTCTCCTGCGCGTGTAGCGGAAGCCCCAGAACGGAAGTGGATAGCGCAACCGCCAACACGCGAATGTGTTGTAATATATGGAATACTTTTTGCATCGTTGGCCTCCCCGCCCACATAGCATTAACAGGTATGTGAGTTCAGGAGGGCGTAGAGCGTTCTCCTTCAAATTGCAAGGAGAGTGCTTTTTAGCCTCGGAGAAGCAAAACAGATACGATCAGCGCTATCGAGTATAACCGGCGCGCATAGTTACGATCATTTCTCCTCCCCCTCCAACCCCGCAATAATCAACTCAACCCCCTGCGCGAAGTTGTGCAGTCCGTCATATTCGTGGGCGGCGACCTTTTCGGCCATGGCGCGCAGGTTGGGGTAGGTGTCGGCGGGGATCAGGTGCAGGTGAGCTTGGGTGACCTCGGCGTATTCTTCGGGCGCGAAGGGGAAGTTTAACTCCTGTAGCGTGAAGCCATAGATATGGCTGTCCATCAGGTTCCAGGCGTGGTCGGCGTCGATCAGATCAAAGCCCGCGTTGGTCATCACGGCCAGCGTCGCCTCGACATAAGCCAGCACGTTGGGGCCTGTGTTGGGCAAAGACACCATCAGCTGTATCGTCCACGGGTGG
>CALJDH010000057.1 GCA_938023895.1 uncultured Aliiroseovarius sp. | reverse complement strand
TCGGAACAGCGCCCCGACCGCATCTTGCGGATCGCGCAGGCCATGCGCCTTGGCATGTCGAACTCTGACATCCAGCGTGTGACCGCGTTTGACCCGTGGTTCCTGGACCGCATCCGCGAGATCGTGGACGCTGAAAACGTTGTGCGTGAAAACGGCCTGCCGCTGGACGAAGCCGGTTTGCGCAAGCTGAAGATGCTGGGCTTCACCGATGCCCGCCTGGCCAATTTGTCGGGCCGCACCGAAAAAGACGTGCGCGATGTACGCCGGAACGCTGGTGTGAACGCAGTGTTCAAGCGCATCGACACCTGCGCGGCGGAATTCGAAGCGCAGACGCCCTATATGTACTCGACCTATGAAGCCCCGATGATGGGCGAAGTAGAGTGTGAGGCCCGCCCGTCCGACCGTAAAAAGGTCGTCATTCTGGGCGGTGGTCCGAACCGCATCGGGCAGGGGATCGAGTTCGATTACTGCTGCTGTCACGCCTGTTTCGCGCTGACCGACGCGGGTTACGAGACCATCATGGTCAACTGTAACCCTGAAACCGTGTCGACCGACTATGACACCTCGGATCGTCTGTATTTCGAGCCGCTGACCTTCGAACACGTGATGGAAATCCTGCGTGTCGAGCAAGACAACGGCACGCTGCACGGCGTGATCGTTCAGTTCGGCGGTCAAACCCCGCTGAAGCTGGCCAACGCGCTGGAAGCCGAGGGCATTCCGATCCTTGGCACCACGCCTGACGCCATCGACCTTGCCGAGGACCGCGAGCGGTTCCAGGATCTGGTCAACAAGCTGGGTCTGAAGCAGCCGAAAAACGGCATCGCCTCGACTGACGAACAGGCGCTGGAAATCGCCGAGGAAATCGGCTTCCCGCTGGTCATTCGCCCGTCCTATGTTCTGGGTGGCCGCGCGATGGAGATCGTGCGCGACATGGGCCAGCTGAAGCGCTACATCGCCGAGGCCGTTGTGGTGTCGGGCGACAGCCCGGTTCTGCTGGACAGCTATCTGGCCGGCGCGATCGAGGTTGACGTGGACGCGCTGTGTGACGGCGAGAAGGTCCACGTTGCTGGCATCATGCAGCACATCGAAGAAGCTGGCGTCCACTCGGGCGACTCGGGCTGCTCGCTGCCGCCCTACAGCCTGTCGGAAGACATCATTGCCGAACTGCGCCGCCAGTCGCGCGAGCTTGCGCTGGCCCTGAACGTGGTTGGCCTGATGAACGTGCAGTTCGCCGTGAAAGATGGCGAGATCTATCTGATCGAAGTGAACCCGCGTGCCTCGCGCACCGTGCCGTTCGTGGCCAAGGCGGTTTTGTCGCCCATCGCCTCAATTGCAGCACGCGTCATGGCGGGCGAGAAGCTGGATGCGTTCGATCTGGTTGATCCGAACATCGACACCTACGCAGTGAAAGAGGCGGTTCTGCCCTTCGCCCGCTTCCCCGGTGTGGACACGATCCTTGGCCCGGAGATGCGTTCCACCGGCGAGGTTATGGGCGCAGACAAGGACTTCGCCATGGCCTTCCTGAAGGCACAGCTGGGCGCAGGCACCATGCTGCCGACCGAAGGCACTGTGTTCCTGTCGATCAAGGATGGCGACAAGACCCCGCAGCTGGTCGAAACCGCTCAGATGCTGATCGAGCAAGGCTTCCGCATCATCGCGACCTCGGGCACGGCCAAGTTCTTGGCTGAAAACGCGGTCGAGGCGGATGTGGTTGCGAAAGCCTATGAACCGGGCCGCATGATCATCGACATCATGAAAGACGGCGAAGTGCATCTGGTCATGAACACGACCGAGGGCGCCCAATCCGTCAGCGACAGCCGCGAAATGCGCAATGTCGCCCTGATGGACAAGATCCCCTACTTCACCACGCTGGCCGGCAGCCACGCCGCTGCCCGCGCCATGAAGACCCGCGGCGAACGCGAGATCACGGTGAAAGCGCTGCAAGAGGCGTAAGTCCCTCAGCACAGACAGAACAAAGGGCGCGGCAATTCCGCGCCCTTTTTCTTGGCTGGGTGAAAACCTCGTTCGATTTGCGTGGGCTGTGCTATGCTTTCCTCAACAAGAAGGAGAGCAGTGATGAAGCCCTTTGCCCCCATGATCTTGCCCGTCGCTTTTGTTGGTCTTTTGTCAGGTTGCCAGCTGATGCAACCGACCACCACGCCCACCACCAACGTCACGGACCTGCCGCTGTTGGGCGGGTATCGCAGCCCCGCGGATGAGTGCGAGAAGCTGGGCGAGAACGAGCTGACCATCAATTATTTGGACCACACGGCCACCTTGGTCGGCTGCCCGGCAGACTATGAAGGTCTGGGCGTGTTCCAAGTGGATACCGGCGGCGTCGAGGTCGCGCGGATTGATGGCTGGGTTCTTTTCAGCGTTCCAAGCGGGGATTAACCGTAAAGCTGCTGTGCCTGCGAGAAGGACATCAGCTTCTTGCTTTTCTCGTCCCACAGGTGCAGTCGCGCGCTGGTAAGGCTCTCGCGGATCGTCATGCGGTTAATCGTCGCCAAATACTCGTTTTCCTTCAAGACCTCAGTCAGGCGATAAAACGGGATACGGCTGTGCAGGTGATGCACGTGGTGGATGCCGATATTGGCACTGAACCACTGAAGGATCGCAGGCATCACGTAATGCGAACTGCCATGCAGGGCCGCGTCATGTAGCTGCCAGTCTTCCTCGGCTTTCCAATGCGTCTCTTCAAACTGGTGCTGGATATAGAACAGCCACATACCCGCCGTAGCAGCCAGCAATGTAGTGGGCAGGAAGATCAGAAGCACCGGCATCAGCCCGCCGAAATACCAGATCAGTACAAGCGCCGCGACGATGACAAGGTTTGTCCCCATGGCGCTGACCCAATACTTCGCTGCGTTCATCAGCCCAAAGGGCAGGCGGTTTTGCAGCAGGAACAGGTATCCGGGTGCAAAGCCAAACAGCGTGATGGGGTTGCGATAGAGCCGGTATTGGAATTTGCGCAGCGGCGACAGCGCGTTGTACTCGGCCACGGTCAGGGTCATGATGTCGCCAATCCCGCGTTTGCCCAGATTGCCGGCCGAGTTGTGGTGGATCGAATGCGTGCGCTTCCACACGTCGTAGGGCGTCAGGGTGACGACGCCGATCACGCGGCCCACCCAATCGCTCACCGTACGGCTTTTGAAAACCGACCCGTGGCCGCAGTCATGCTGAATGGCAAACAGGCGCAGAAGGAAAGCCGCGTTGAACAGCGCGATGGCCAGGCTCAGCCATGGACTGATCGACAGGCAATACCATGCAAGCGCCCAGAGCAGCAGAAACGGAACCGCGCTGACGACCAGCTCGAACGAACTGCGCAGCGTGCTGGGTTCGCGATACTTGGCCAGCGTTCTGACCCAATCACGGGCGGTAAGATCTTCGTCTTTCGGCAGCGGAATGTTTGAGAGCTCTGTCATGGGCCTGCTTTTGTGGTGTCAGGCCATTCCGATAGACTATCGGGTCAACATATCAAGCGAATTCTGGAATATGTGGATAACTCTCGTTAGGCGAGAGTGCGCCAAAGATCAGGCGCTCAGCCCGATCGGCTCGATCCGATAGACGCCGTTGATCCGCCATTTGCCGTCTATGACAATCATTTCGTAGGCGAACCAATGGTCCTTGCCGAACTGATCCTGAATGCGCAGACGTTGAAGCGTGTAGCTGCCATTGGTGATCTGATCGACATATTCCAGCTCGGCCGGGTTTTGCACCATGGGATAGCCGTTCTGGACCATCATGCCGAAGTTTTCGGGCGTACCGAACAGGTTCTGGATGTTGGGCGAGGCATAGGAAAACGCCTTGTCCGTATCCTGCGCCCCGAACGCGTCGATCTGGGACGAGATCACATCCTCGATGCTTTGATCCTGTGCGTAGGCCGGGGTCAGCATCAGCGCCAAGCCCAGCAGAAGAGATGTAGGAAACCTCATGTGTATCACCTCCTTTATGAAGATGAGTACGGCACGAGGTGCGGTTTGGATCAGTTGCAGGAATGGATGCCGCGCGCGACGATCGCTTTCCAATCTGGGCCCAAAACCTCGCGGGCGTCGATCGCTGTCTTATAGCCTTTGTCGCGTGGCTTGAACATTTGGACATACATCATGGCTTCGTGCGCACCGGACATTGCGACCCGCTGATTGCCAAAATAGGTGACATTGCCATTGGCCGACGGGCTGGACGCATCGGCGGTGGCATAGGGGTTCGCGTGGGTCGGGCCCGTCACGGTCGCGCGTGTGCTGTTGGCCACGGTGTTGCGCAGGATCTGGAACCGATCATAGCCACGGCGCAGTGTTTCGACCGCCGCCAGTTCTTGCTCGACCCGCGCTGCCGCCATTGGACCACATGCCGTCACGGTGGAGGTTCTGAGCATAAACCGGCTTTCCAGCCCGTTGGTCGATTTGCACCCCGCCAAAGCGGCCAGAGTAATGGCGAACGCCATTCCGATATGTAGCTTCATGTGGAAATGCTCCCGGTAAGTCCGGCCTTAATCTAGCCGAGGGGACGGCAGGGGCAAGTCTTGCTTTATGATTTGAGCTGTCCCCACAGATCATATTCCCCCGCCTCATCCACTTCGACGGACACGATATCCCCGACCGAAAGCCCCTCGGTGCCGTCGTCGATGAACAGGTTGCCGTCGATCTCGGGCGCGTCGGCTTTGGTGCGGCAGGTGGCGATGCCG
>CALJDH010000056.1 GCA_938023895.1 uncultured Aliiroseovarius sp. | reverse complement strand
GCTTTTGGACCAGCCTTGCGGATGGCCTTGCCACCTGCTGCTTTGCCCGCTGCCTTACCTGCCGCGTAAGCATCTTCCAGCGTCTCGGCCAGCGACATCGCGCCCGAGGCCGTGCCTGCGGTCACAACAAACGCAGAGCCGTCATGGCTGGTCGGTGCGCGGTTCGGATCCGGGCGGAAATGGGCTTGTGCCTCGTCCCAGATCAGTTTGCCGCCGCAATGCGACCACATGTGCACGACCGGGGACCAGCCGCCGGACATGGCGACCGCGTCACACTTGATCTCTTCCAAAGCCGAACCTTCGCCCGCCTGCAAGCAGACCGACACGCCGGTGACGCGCTTGCCACCATGCACTTTGGCGATGGCCTTTCCAGCCTCTACCCGGATGCCAGCAGCACGAGCGGCTTCGGCCAGCGGACCGGTGACCTCGGAACGGGCGTCCAGAACGGCGGGCACTTCCAGCCCGGCCTCTTTCAGCGTCAGCGCAGTGCGATAGCCGTCATCGTTGTTGGTCACGACCACGGTGCGATCGCCAATCGACACGCCCCAGTTCACGGCATAGTCGCGCACGGCAGAAGCCAGCATGACGCCGGGAATGTCGTTGCCTGCGAAGGACAGCGGACGCTCAATTGCGCCGGTTGCGGTCACAATCTGCTTGGTGCGGATGCGCCATAGACGGTGACGCGGACGTCCGTCGCCCGGGGTGTGATCTGCCACACGCTCGTAGCCCAGAACATAGCCGTGGTCATAAACGCCCGACGCCATCATGCGGGTGCGCAGGGTGACGTTCTCCATGCCCTCCAGCTCGGCCAGAGTTGCATCGATCCACGCGTCAACCGACTGACCGTCGATCTCGCCACCATCCACGGCGGCACGGCCACCCCAGTTATGGGTTTGCTCCATCACCAGCACTTTCGCGCCAGAACGGCCAGCAGCCAGAGCCGACGCCAGGCCCGCCACACCGCCGCCGATGATCACGACATCCGTGTGGTGGTAATAGTGCTCGTACCGGTCTGCATCGGCCTCGGTCGGAACCTGTCCCAGACCAGCGGATTTACGGATGATCGGCTCGAACACGTGCTTCCACGCGGCAGCGGGCGCCATGAAGGTCTTGTAGTAGAACCCCGCCGGCAGGAAGCGCGCGGCATAGTTGTTCACCACGCCCACGTCGAACTCGAGGCTCGGCCAGTGGTTTTGCGAGGTACAGGTCAGACCGTCAAACAGCTCGGTCGTGGTGACGCGCTGGTTGGGTTCAAAACGCTCGCCCTGCCCCAGATTGACCAGAGCATTCGGCTCTTCCGCGCCAGAGGCCACAACGCCACGCGGACGGTGGTACTTGAACGACCGGCCCATCAGCATCTGGTCTTCGCCCAGAAGCGCTGCGGCCAGCGTGTCGCCCTCATAGCCCTTCATGCGTTTGCCGTTGAAGGTGAAGTTTTTCGGTTTCGAACGGTCGATCAGGCGACCGCCTTTTGCCAGACGGGTGCTCATTCGTAGCCCCCCCACTCAGGATGTTTCTTCTTGATCTTGGCGACCAGCTCTTTCGGCGGCTCATAGGTCTGGGCCGGATACGTCCCGTAAACCTCGAGCGTCATGGTGTTGCGCGCCGCGTGGAACCACTTGCCGCAGCCCGAGACATGCCGCCAGCGCTCAAAGTGAACGCCTTTCGGGTTCTTGCGGTGGAACAGATAGGTCTCGAACTCGTCATCGGACGAGCCCGGGCCAAAACGCTTCAGATGCGCTTCGCCACCGCCATGCAGGTCCGTTTCATCGGCCATCACGCCGCAATAAGGGCATTCAAGGATCAGCATTTTGCAGCTCCTTTCAACAGGTTGCGCGATTGCGCCGCGCGGAAAGATTTGAATACGGTTTTAAGAGCCATCAGTGCGCCACCCCCGCAGCTACGCTTTCATCGATAAAGCGTCCCTCGGTGAAGCGGTTCAGGCCGAACTCGCCTGCCAGAGACCCCGGCTCGCCCTTGGCGACAGTCTCGGCCATAGCCCAGCCCGATCCGGGGATGGATTTGAAGCCGCCGGTGCCCCAACCGCAGTTGATGAAGCAGTTGCCCAAAGGCGTCTTGCCGATGATGGGCGAGCGGTCGCCGGTCACGTCTACGATGCCACCCCATTGGCGCAGCATTTTCAGGCGCGAGATGATCGGGAAGGTCTCGACCAATGCGCGGACGGTCTCTTCCACGTGGTGGAACGATCCACGCTGGGTGTAGTTGTTGAACCCGTCGGTGCCGCCGCCAATGACCAGCTCGCCTTTGTCCGACTGGGACATATAGCCGTGCACGGTGTTGGCCATAACGACCACATCGATACAGGGTTTGATCGGCTCGGACACCAGCGCTTGCAGTGCGACACTTTCCATCGGCAGACGGAAGCCCGCCATCTCGGCCAGATGACCTGCGTTGCCCGCGACAACCATCGCCAGTTTGTCACAGTCGATCTGACCCAGCGTGGTGTCGACCCCAGTCACAACGCCGTTCGCCTGACGCACGCCGGTGACTTCGCATTTCTGGATGATATCCATACCCATGTCGGAGCAGGCACGGGCATAGCCCCAAGCGACCGCATCGTGACGCGCGGTGCCCGCACGTTCCTGCCACAGCGCGCCCAGAACGGGGTAACGCGGGCCGTTGATGTTCATGATCGGCACCAGTTCCTTGACGCGCTGGGGCGAGATGAACTCGGTCTTCACGCCTTGCAGCGCGTTGGCATGCGCCGTGCGCTCATAGCCGCGCACCTCATGCTCGGTCTGGGCCAGCATCATGACGCCGCGGGGCGAAAACATGACGTTATAGTTCAGATCCTGCGACATCGTCTCGTACAGAGAACGTGCCTTTTCATAGATCGCCGCCGAGGGATCCTGCAGGTAGTTCGAGCGAATGATGGTGGTGTTACGGCCGGTGTTCCCGCCGCCCAGCCAACCTTTTTCGATGATCGCCACATTCGTGATCCCGAAATTCTTGCCCAGATAAAATGCCGTGGCCAACCCGTGGCCCCCAGCCCCTACGATCACCACATCGTATTTCTTCTTGGGTTTGGGCGATTTCCACGCCCGCTCCCAACCGGTGTGATAGCGCGCGGCTTCCCGCGCAATGGCAAATGCCGAATAACGTCGCATGCGATTCCCCTGTTTGGGCTTTCGGTTTGTGTCGGTTTTACGCCGAAGCGACATGACACCATCCAAGATCAGCGTCATTTGATCGGAAAAAGACGACATAATCCACAAATCGCGTCACTTTTCCGGCATGCCGATTGTCGCAGCCCACGATCTGGGGTTTTGCGAAGGCGCGTGGCGCATTACATGGGGTGAGCTACTGTTTTGCAAAGCCGCGCGGAGGATACATGGATAACTTGGCATTCTGGGCCAT